>MENF01000071.1 GCA_001769035.1 Bacteroidetes bacterium GWA2_32_17 | reverse complement strand
TTTAATATTATTTCTTGCAATTTTTTTAATTGTTTTATAACATTATTTAACTGGATATTAATTTGTTGAATACTTTTTAAGGGACGACTAAATAGTGTCTGTCCATAAAGTCGGTGTCTGATTCATAATGTTCGAGTTCAAGGCATTCGAAGTATTAAAAAATCAGGAGTTTACTGTAGTAAATGACTGTTTTTTAATACGAGCATAACGCAGAAATCGGACATTATGGACAGACACTAAATAAAACCTATTTCCTATGGGTATATATATTATCAGCGGATTTTAAGAAATTATTTTTTCAAATTATCTTTTGCAACTTTCAGGTTATTCTTGGAAAGTGTAAAAGTTGAATCAATCTTCAGTGCTTTTTCGCAATTCTCGGCTGCTTCTTTCCATTTGCCTAGTTCATTGTAAGCCGAACAAATATTGTTGTATGCAGTTGCATTATTTTTATTAATTTCTATCACTTTTTTATATATACTAATAGAAAGTTCGTATTTCTTTGTCTGATAATACAAATACGCCAAATTTAAGTAATTTGCTTCGTTTGCAGAGTCCTTAACTAGTGCTTCAGCATCAGCAATAGATTTATATTGTTTTTTCATTCCATCAAGCGAAACATAAAGATTGTTTGTGGCTAACTGGTCGCCGGGAGCAATTTCAAGAGCTTTTTTCCCCGCAACAACAGCTTCATCCCACATGCCAAGCTGATTATATGAGCAGCACATATTATTATATGCTGAATAACTGTTAGGATTGTATTTAATCGCTTTTTGGGCAGCAGCAATACATTCCTTATACTTAGCAATGTTATAATATTGAAGGCTTAATGTGATAAAATTTGCTTCGTTCGGACTGGCATTTGCATTATCGTAAGCTGCCTGCAGTTTTAATAATGCAGAATCGGGAGGGGTGTTTTTTAATAAAAGTGTGTCAGTCTTTACATCTGATGCACCTGCTTTTTCAACATTTATATAAAAAAGATAACACAACGGAAGTATAATGAAAATTGAAATAACCACATTAGCTAACTTACTGCCATTTGTTTTTACTTTGTTTTTTAGATTTTTCATGAGGTTGTTTTATTAAAAAAATTTATAAATTTGCAGTAAAATTACTAAATATAACTAATCAAAAAAATAAATAAATAATATAGGTATCTTTCAAAATTGCTGAAAAGTTTATACTGAGCGCAGCCGAAGTATAGATTACAATTTCATTGTTTCATTGTTATTTAGCAATTTAGCAACTTAGTAGTTTAACAATGAAGCAATTTAGCAATTTAACAATAAAGCAATTTAACCACAAACCCAAAACTAAAAACCAGAAACTTAAAATTTTATTCATAAAGAAAAACTTCTATGAAAGTTTTACCATCAGATAAATTTCGTTTTTATGTAATATGTATCCTGTTGCTAACTGGACTTATACTTACCTACTCCAATCATTTTAAAAATTCTTTTCATTTTGACGATGCTCACACGATAGTAAATAATGTTTGGATAAAAAATATAAATAACATCCCGAAATTCTTTACTGACGGAACTACTACAAGCTCACTCCCTTCAAACCAGTCTTATCGTCCCGGACTAACAACACTAAACACAGTTGATTACTGGCTCGCAACAAAGGATCCGCTGAATATTGGTGCTGACACGTTTTACACTGCCGATGCCGGACTAAAACCTTTTTATTTTCATCTCTCCATATTTTTCTGTTTTATTCTTCAGGCGATTCTGATGTTCCTTCTTTTTAAAAAACTTCTTGATTTAACGCTCAATCATAAATGGAATAAATATTTTGCGTTGTTCATTGTTGCGCTTTATTGCTATCATACGGCATTGGCTGAAACCATTAATTATATCATATCACGCTCCGATAGCTTTTCTACTTTAATGCTTATGCTTGCGTTGATAATTTACATTTATTACCCGCAAAAAAGAAAATATCATTTTTATCTGCTCCCATACATTTTTGGTTTTTTTGTGAAAGAATCTACTTTGATGTTTGGTCCAATTCTTTTTGTTTATATTGTTCTTTTCGAAAAACAAACAGACCTGAGCAGAATATTTAATAAAGAGAATTGGAAAAAAGTATGGGGTTCGTTTATTTCCATATTTCATATATTGATTATTGGAGGCGGATTGTTTTTCTTTTCATCTTTTATGACACCCAAAACAGTGGTTCTTGCTGTCATTTCGCGATGGGATTACCTGATAACGCAACCATTTGTAATTGTTCAATATTTTAAATCATTTATTCTTCCCACTGAACTTTCTGCTGATACCGACTGGCAACCGCTTTCAACTATTTTTGATATCCGCATACTCATGGGAATCATGTTTATCATAGGAATGATCTGGCTTGCCCTGCGATTATCAAGGAATGTTATTTCCCGTCCAATATCCTTCGGAATATTATGGTTTTTTATTGCACTGATTCCGACTTCAAGTTTTGTTCCTTTATCAGAAGTATTAAATGACCACCGTATTTATTTTCCATATATCGGACTTGCATTAGCTTTTGCATATATTTTCATTTATTTTTTAATACTGAAAGATGAAAAGAAATTTATTTCATCAGTAGCCAGAAAAATTATAACAGGAATCCTCATTATTGGTATTCTTGGCGGATTCGCTTATGGAACACATCAGCGAAATAAAGTCTGGAATAACGAAGAATTGCTTTGGTACGATGTGGCACAGAAAAGCCCAAATAATGGCAGAGGACTTATGAATTATGCCTTGTCGCAGATGCAGAAAGGAAATTATCCCACAGCAAAAACATATTTTGAAAAAGCGTTAAAACTTCGTCCGGATTATTCGCTTATTCATATTAACTTAGGAGTACTGCATTCTGCATTGAACGATACTGCTTTAGCAGAACAGTATTTTAAAAATGCCATTGCCATTGGAACATATATTGATCAGGGTTATTATTATTATGGTAATTTCCTTTATAATCGAAAAAGATTTGATGATGCAAGGGAAATACTGCGTAAATGCATTGCAACAAATCCCGCATACACCGATGCTCGCTTAACTTTAATGGCATTGTACAATGAAACCGAAGATTGGGGCAACTTAAAAAAACTTGCAGAAGAAACGTTACAGTATTTGCCAAATGATGCTAAATGTCTGACATACATTAATGCTGCTAAAGATAAAAAAACAAAGTTCGACATAGCTTTAGAAATTGCGAAGAAAAACCCAACTGCTGAAAATTATCTGAACCTAAGTCTTTATTATTATAATGCAGGAATGTACATTGAATGTATTAACGCATGCAAAGAAGCTATCAAAATAAAACCTGATTATACCGCCGCCTATAATAATATTTGTACGGCATATAATCAATTAAAAATGTATGATAAGGCAATAGAGGCATGCAATAAAGCGTTAAAGATAGACCCAAACTATGAACTCGCAAAGAACAATATTAAATTGGTTCAAAGCCAAACACAAAACAAGTAAAAATTAATTATTGTTTTTCTGATTTTTTCGTAAAAATAAAGGAACTTGCTTTAAACAAAGTAATAAATCTCTTAAATCCTCCTTTGCCAAAAAAACTCAAAAAGTAGCGAAATAATATTCTTGGTCGCAGATAAAATTTGCGATATATTTCTTTGTGTTTTTTTAAAAGTATTTCTTTTGTTAATCCATTAGGAACAAATACAGGACGCCAGTAATTAAATTCAGCCCAGTTCGTTTTATCAATCGTTCCGTACTGCTCAGCTTCTGCATATTGCTGTGAACCGGGGATGGGGGTATTTATTGTTGTTACAATATCATCAAGTTTAAGAGAACAAGCAAGTTTAATGGTTTTATCAATAGTTTCTAAAGTTTCAGTAGGGTGCCCGATAATAAAGAACCCTTTGGTTTTTATTTTCAGCTTATTGCACCAAATAATAACTTCTTTTGCTTTTTCAAGCAAAATATTCTTTTTTATTAGTTTTAATATTGTTTCATCACCCGATTCTATTCCAAATGAAATATGCCAGCAACCTTTTGATTTCAAGAATTTCAAAAATTCATAATCTGTATTATTAATGCGACTCATACATGTCCAATAGAAAAAAATATTTTCCTTTTCAAGTATTTCAAACAGTTTATAAATGCGTTTTTTATTAATAAGGAATGTGTCGTCAACAAAGGCGATTTCCCTTACTCCATATTTTTTTCGGAGGAATTTTATTTCTTCCATAATATTTTCAGCAGAACGCTGTCTGTATTCACGTCCGAAAATATTGTTATCACAAAAGGTACATTGGTTAGGACACCCTCTGCTTGTAATCATATTTATTACCGGAAGAGTTTTATAATTTGAAGGAGGAGGAGTGTATAATGAAATGTCGGATATCATTTCATAAGCGGGAAACGGTAATGAGTCGAGGTTTTCAATAAATTCCCTGCAAGGTGTTATTATTGTCTGTCCATTACCATCACGAAAAGCAATACCTTTAATCTGGTAATATTTTTCAGGTTCATTAATATGCTTTAATATTTCAACAAGCGTGATTTCACCTTCTTTAAGCACACCGAAATCAAATTCGCTGAACGACATAGCATGTTTAGGGTTTGCAGAAACATGCGGACCTCCGAGTATAATTATTTTATCGGGAAGTTCTTTTCTGATAATTTTTGCAACCTCCACTGCCCTGTGAAATGCAACAGTAGTTGAACTTATCCCAATAAATTTTGGATTTAATTCTTTTATCTCATCAATAATTTGTGTAGAAGATAACTTATGTGCTTCGGCATCAGTAACTTTTACTTCATAATTATTTTGTTTTAAATAAGATGCCAGATAATATACACCGAGTGGTATTTGTTCTCCACCGGCACTTCCAATTTCCGATGAATATCTTTCAAATTTAGATATAGGTGGATAAAGCAGATATACTTTTTTTTCGGCAGAAACCATTTATTTTTCTGTTTTATCAGAAATAATTTTCTCTATTTTATTTTTTAATAATGCTATTTCCTGAGATAATTTTTTATTCTTTTCGTGAAGCTGTGAAACAACAACAGAAAGGTGAAGCAAATAAATAAAAATACCAAAAATAGCAACCATAAATACAAGGTTGGGAGCAGCATACACACCAAGTAATTTTGCTATTACCGCTAACCCTTCGCGCCAGAATGAAAAAAGAATTAATATTAACGCTCCGAATACCCATATAAACGAATATTCTTCACGAAGCTTACCTTTAACAATCAGTCTGCCAATATAAGCAAGAAAACCAAGGCTAAGCACAATGGCGATGATTTGTATTTTAACCGGAACTACATTATTCATATTGATTACATTTTAATTTTTATTTCGGTTTCGTATATAAGTAAAAAATACTGCTATACTTACTTTCAGCATGTAGTATAAAGGGGTAAACGCTTTAATTGAAGACTTTCCTCCCTTCCTTTCGCACATTATAACCGGTACTTCTTCAATTTTCAGATTATTCCTGCGGAATAAAATAATTGACACTGGTTCGGGGTAATCATCGGGATATATTTCTGATACAATTGCTAATACTTTTCTGTTTATAATTCTGAACCCTGATGTGCTGTCGGTTATTGTAACCCCACAAAATAATCGCAGAAGATATTTAAAAAAAGCAATGCCAAGCCGGCGCGAAAAAGTGGAAATAAATCCGATATTGTTTATGAAACGAGAACCAATAACAATATCTGCATTGGTTTCTGAAATATGTTTCAGTAGTTTTGGGATTTCAGTTGGTGGGTGTTGCCCGTCGCCATCAACCTGCATTGCAAAATCATATTTGTTCTCATAAGCATATTTAAAGCCTGTTTGAACTGCACCACCTATTCCAAGATTCACAGGTAAATCGAGAAGAATGCACTTAAGCCGGCATGCAATTTCAGCAGTTCTGTCGTGTGAGCAATCATTAACAACGATAATTGTTATCTTAAATTCATTTCCGAAATCAAGAGCATTAATTTCATTCACAACACCGGCAATAGCTTTCTCTTCGTTATATGCAGGAACAATAACAGCTATTCTTTTAACCATATAGTATTGAGAAACAAAGCATAAAATTACTAATTTTTATTTACATTTTTGAGAAAAAATAAAGCGATGCGATTTTTTGTTAAGCTTAGGTGCGTTTTATTTCTCGCGAATATTATGTCATGTCCTTCTTTTATAAGCTGATGTTACGTAAAAGAGTTTCTCACAATGATTATTTCTCGCAAAGGCGCTAAGTACGCCAAGAAAAAATAATTTATTATTTTTTTTTTAAACTTTGGGAACTTATATGTAAGTAATTTCAATTAATACACCAATTGCTTTTATATAGCATGACTATAATAAGCACGCAATAAAAAAATCATTTATGATTTTTTTAGCCACTTTTTAACTTTGTGAACTTGGCGGCTTTGCGAGACAAATTTTTTACTTGCGTAACATGAGTTAGTAAAAAAACTCAAAATGGTTTTTAATCCTGATATTGAAGCTCATCAACGAAACAAACTACTTGCTAAAGAAAACATTACAGATAAAGAACTGGTAAAATTGAAATGTTTGGGATATTCGTTTATTTTTCATTCAACTAAATCAGAGACACAAGATGTTATAGTTAAGTATTTTGATAAAGATATTGTAGAAAAATCATTTTATCAAGCGAAACCTGTGATGTCTGTGTATTCTGTGGCAAGCATCTGTTTATTAACACTTTGAACCGGCGGAATTAGGTACAATAACTATTTCAAATTTAACTTGATTAACATTTGAATTCTATCTGTTGAAATACCAAATAATTCCACCTATTACTGCTGCTACAATAACAATGGTTAACGTAATCTTTATCCAGCTCCATGGACGCTCGCCTTGAACTTCGCCAGTTCTTCCGTTTACTAAAAAGCGATAAACCTTACTATTATATTTGTAAGCGCTTATCCAAACTGGTAAAAGAACATGTTTAAAAGTTACATTATTATATGTTGTGCTCTTTGTTGAAATTCGCTGATGGTCACCACCAATATTTTTACATATTGTTTGTTTTATTATTGGTTCCATTTTTAATTTGGCTTCAACGAAACCTTCTTTCATATCAACCTGATATGTTTCTGTTCTAAAGCCACTTAAAAATTTCTCGTCATAATTTACCAATTGGTCTAAATCCCATGGCTCGAGTTTTTCGGTATATTTTTTCGGTAACGATTTGCTTGCCAAAACCAATATATCATCAAAAACATTATTCACACTACCACTAACCGAATGCCAGCGGGTTTTTGTTACTGTACGGGTTTTTGTTACTGAATGACCATTTTCGGTAGTTGTATATGATTCAGTTGCCTGGTAATCGTCGCCACGTTCTCCTGTATATTTTGTATAGGTTTTTGAATCGTAAGTCCAGTAAGGAATATACATTCCTTTTAATTTCTCTTGTTGTGTAGCAAATTTTTTCAAATCAGACGGAGCAAACCATAATTTTTTAAGCCAGGTTTGAAATTGCAAAAACGCTTTGTTGGTGTCAACCTTAAATGGAAGTAAAGAACTTGGTTTAACAACAGATTGTGTGGTTGGATCTTTTACAACAAGTACACTTCCGCAAAAAGGACAAAAATCAGAAACTACATTTTTATCGAAAGTTGTTTGTGCACCGCAACCCTCGCAACGAACTGTACTTATTTCCTGTTTTTGGACAGAGGCAAACTGTTCGTTTATAAACTTCTCGAAGTCAATCTCTTGCACTGCATCGTTTTTGGTTTCAATTAAATTTTCGGCACCACAATATTCGCATTTTAATAATGTTGTACCCGGGGCAAAAGTTAATTTAGCTGCACATTGTTTGCAGGTAACTTCTGCCTGATTTGTTGTAGAAAGTTTTGTTTCTTCTTCCATATAATGTTAATGTTTTTTAATTTAAAAATTTTTCGGGTTTTACTTAGTTAACTTTACTTTGCTCGGATATAATTTTAGTTTTTCTGAAAAGCTCCAAATACCAAACTCCAAAACCAAAGCCTAAAGAATGCTTTGAATTTAGAACTTGGAATTAGGGGCTTTAATTAATTTTATTTAATTACTAATTATTGCCTGCCTATAAAGCCAGTGTCTGATTCATAATGTTCGAGTTTGAGGCTTGCGAAGTTCTGAAAATCAAGGAGTTTACATTTGTAAATGACTGTTTTCATAACAAGCATAACGAAAAAATCGGACATTATGGACAGACACTCATTATTGTTGAGGTGGAATTGGTGGTACAGGAGGCACTGGTGGAGGAACTACTCCAAAAACAGAAACTAATTCGGTAACTTTTCCAGCTTGCTCCCAACCAGCCATCCCTTGTCGCCAAACCAATGTTTCTTTTGTTAACTGGTTTTGTGTTGTCATTTGTTTTAATACATTTAAATCGAAAGGTCCTGCTTGTTGACCATTAACTATAGCATGAAAAGATAGTGATGGTGGCATTGGTGGAGGAACTGTTGCACCTTGTTGATTTTGTTGTGCCTGATTCATATTCCCCATCATCATATTTGCCATTCCAAAGCCCATTCCCATTCCCATACCAGCAGCAGCACCACCGCCATTAGGATTGTTTGCTGCGGCTGTCATTGCATCGGCTGCCGAATATTGTGTAAATTTTCCCATATCGCCAATAATACCCATACTTGAGCGTTTGTCTAACGCAGCTTCAACGTTAGGTGGTAACGAAATATTTGAAATAAGGAACTTTGTCATGTCAATACCATATTCCTGAATTTCGGGTTTAATTTTATCTTCACAGAATTTAGAAACTTCGTTATAATTTGCAGCCATATCTAAAACAGGAATTTTACTTTCTGCAATTGCATCGGTAAAACGGGTTATAGCTACATTTTTAATTTGTTCGGTAATTTTTTCGGTTGTAAATTCACCATCGGTACCAACAATTTCTTTAATGAATTTAACAGGGTCACCTATTTTCATTGTATAAGTTCCAAAAGCACGAATACGAATTGGACCAAATTCAACATCACGAAGCATAATTGGGTTTGGAGTTCCCCATTTAAGATCGGTATATGTTTTTGTGTTTAAAAAATAAACTTCTGCTTTAAATGGCGAGTTAAAGCCATATTTCCAACCTTTTAATGTTGCAAGAATTGGCAAGTTTTCGGTTGTAAGTGTGTACATACCAGGTTTAAAAACATCGGCAAGCTGACCTTCGTTAATAAAAACAGCAACCTGTGTTTCTCTAACTGTAAGTTTAGCACCATTTTTTAATTCGTTGTTTCGTCTGTCGAAACGATGTACCATTACATTGTTTGTAGGGTCAAGCCATTCTACAATGTCAATGAATTCCGCTTTTAATTTATCAAAAAGTCCCATAATTTTTGGTTTTTTAATTATTATTAATTTATTATAAAGCTCTATCTATAAATAATATACCATTTAAGTGGTCAATTTCATGCTGAAAAATTACTGCTGTAAAATTGTTGCCCGAATAACCTTCAACAACTTCAGTTTTGTGAGTTCCGTTTAATAAATCATATTCTATTCCAACGGCTGCATATCTAACTGTTGTTTTATAAACTCCAGGAATTGAAAGACAACCATCATTAGCAAAATTAATAATTTTGTCGCTTGTCATAACAATACGCGGATTAAGATAAACTTCAACAGGTTTTCCAACTTTATCTAATCGTTTTACTAAAATAATATTTCTGTTTATTCCAACTTGCGGGGCTGCAATTCCAACTCCACCCGACGAAGCAGCTAATGATTTTCTCATTCGGTTGATTAATGAAACTAAAATTGTGTTTGTAGAATCGGGACGAACATCAATTGAAGATTTTCTTAAAATTAATGAATCACTATTACTTGTTGTTAAATAAATTCGCATAGGCAAACTATCCGGAACAAACATAATGCTGTCAATTTCCATCCCTGTAAATGCAAGTGGGTCAAATGATAAAGCAAGTACTCCGCCTGTTAAATGTGCAACTTCATGCTGAATTATTGATGCTGTTTCTTCTTCTATTGTTTCAGAATGAAAAATTCCGTTTGAACTGTAATATTCAATTGTTATTAAATTATAGCGATTAATATCGGTTGGATATGCTCCTAACATTGTAATACAATTTTCGTGATATAAAGTTGAAGCATTTGAGTGTTGAGTAATTTTAGGATTTATAAAAACCTCGAAAGGGGTTCCGGTTTTGTCTTTTCGTTTTACAATAATTATGTTTCTGTTAATTCCAATTTCCGGAGCAGTAATTCCATCAATATTTCCTTGATATAAGGAAATTGTACGATACATCCTGTTAATTAAAAACTTTGTAGTATCATTTACAACCTTAACGCTTCGGGAATTCTTTTTTAATATTGTGGAATCGGCAGAATTAAAAGCTGAAAGAATATTTAAAGATTGTGTTGAATCGGCATCAAATATTAAATCAGCTTCTGATTGTGTATAATATAAACTACCAATAACCACTTCAGGCACAACATCATTATGCTTTTTGCAGCCAAAAATTGCAAAAACCCAAATAGTTAAAACAACTGAAATTAAAACTAAAAACCTAATCATTTCTTAAATTTTAAAAATGTAAATTTACAAAAATTATTAAGTATCAAAATATTTTTGTAGTTAATAATTTTTAATTTGTTGATTATTCGCTATTTCATCATTATTCTTTTTAACTCAATTAGTAATATCTTTGCAAATATATTTTATGGCTGATAATGTTAATAACTTACGATATAATTGTTGTTGGTGCTGGTCATGCAGGTTGCGAAGCTGCATCGGCAGCTGCTACGCTTGGCTCTAAAACTCTCCTTATAACCCACGATTTAACAAAAATTGCTCACATGTCGTGCAATCCGGCAATTGGTGGAATTGCAAAAGGTCAAATTATTCGCGAAATTGATGCTTTAGGTGGTAGAGCAGGAATAATTACTGATAAAACTACCATTCAATTTAGAATGTTAAATCGCTCAAAAGGACCTGCAATGTGGAGTCCACGGGCACAATGCGACAAAACTCTTTTTACTATTGAATGGCGCAAAGAACTTGAGTCAATTAAAAATTTAAGTTTCTGGCAAGATGATGTTAATGCATTAATTATAAAAAACAAAAAAGTGATTGGGGTTAAAACACGCATGGGAGTTACTTTTAAAGCTAATGCAGTAATTTTAACAAATGGCACATTTTTAAACGGATTAATTCATATAGGCAGACAAAGTATATCGGGCGGAAGGATTTCGGAACAGGCAAGTTTTGGTTTAACTGAACAAATTGTAAAACTTGGCTTTAAATCTGATAGAATGAAAACAGGAACACCAGCTCGTTTAGATGGGAGAACTATAAATTTTACTCAATTAATTGAACAAAAAAGCGACGAAAATCCCGAAAAATTCAGTTTTTTGCCTAATGTTAAAACCAATTTGCAACAACAAAGTTGCTTTATAGCCCATACCAATGTTGCCGTTCATAAAATCCTAAAAACAGGTTTCGATGATTCACCATTGTTTAATGGAACTATAAAAAGTATTGGTCCAAGATATTGCCCAAGTATTGAAACTAAACTTATTACTTTTAGCGATAAAAACAGCCATCAGCTATTCATTGAACCAGAGGGAATAAATACTTGTGAATATTATATTAATGGCTTTTCGAGCAGCTTACCTTGGGATATTCAATATAAAGCTATAAACAAAATTGAAGGGTTACAAAATGCTAAAATATTCCGACCAGGTTATGCAATAGAATACGATTATTTCGATCCTACACAATTACATCCAACTTTAGAAACTAAACTAATTAAAAACTTATATTTTGCAGGACAAATAAATGGTACTACAGGTTATGAAGAAGCTGCAGCACAAGGGCTAATGGCAGCAATTAACGCTCATCAAAAAAATAATAAATCTTCCGAAATTATATTAAATAGAAACGATGCTTATATAGGCGTTTTAATTGACGATTTAGTAACAAAAGGTGTTGATGAACCTTATAGAATGTTTACATCCAGGGCTGAATATAGAATATTGTTACGACAAGATAATGCTGATTCCCGCTTAACTAATATTGGTTACGATATAGGATTAGCTTCGAAAGAAAGATATGAAATATTTAAAGTCAAAGAAGAACAAATTAAAATTTTATCTGAATTTTTAAAAAATTACTCTATTGAGCCTAAAGAAATAAATAAAACTCTAAAACTTGTCGGGACAAATGAAATTAATCAAAAAACTAAGGCAATTGACTTATTATCGCGTCCACAAATTAATATAGAAATGCTCTTTTATAATATTAAAGGTTTTAATAAAATTTCAATTGCAAAAGAACTTTATAACGATGTTTTGCAATGTTGCGAAATTGAAATAAAGTATAGTGGCTATATAGAACGGGAAAAACATTATGCAAATAAAGCATTAAAATTCGACGAACTTAAAATACCTGTTAATTTTAATTTCAATAAAATCTCATCTTTGTCAACCGAAGCCCGACAGAAATTAAGCAAAATTAAACCAAAAACTATTGGGCAAGCTTCAAGAATTCCAGGCGTTTCGCCATCAGATATAAATATACTTTTAGTTTTTTTAGGTAGATAGAGTTTCACGTGAAACAAAAAATTAAATTATGAACAAAATTAGTGGAAATATTGTTGATGTTGTTAATAAAACTATTTATAAGGGTGAGATTTATTTTACCGACAAAATCAAAAAAATAATTAAAACAGAAAATGTTGATGAGCAATTTGTATTGCCCGGATTAGTAAATTCTCATGTTCATATAGAAAGTAGCATGCTTTCGCCAATGGAATTTTCAAAACAAGTTGTTAAACATGGCACTGTTGCAGTTATTACCGACCCACACGAAATAACTAATGTTTTAGGAATTAATGGCATTAATTATATGCTCGATAACTCTAAAAATGCTCCAATAAAAATATTTTATGGTGCTCCTTCTTGTGTTCCAGCAACAACTTTTGAAAGTTCAGGTGCAGAATTAAACTCAAAACAAATTGAGGAATTATTCAAAAATAATAAAGTACATTTCTTAAGCGAAATGATGAATTTCCCTGGTGTTATTTTCGATGATAGTGAAGTACATAAAAAATTAAAAATAGCTAAAAAATATAAAAAACCTATTGATGGACACGCACCTGGTTTAACCGGAAAAAATCTTGAAAAATACATTAATAGCGGAGTTACAACCGACCATGAATGTTTTACTTTAAATGAAGCACTCGGTAAAATTAAACTAGGAATGAAAGTGCAAATTCGTGAAGGAAGTGCTGCTAAAAATTTTGAAGCATTATATAGCCTTATTGATAGCCACCCTGAAATGGTAATGCTTTGCACAGATGATTCGCACCCTGACGATTTAATAAAAGGACATATAAATTTAATTATAAAAAAAGCATTTAAGAAAAAGTTAGATTACTTTAATATTATTCGCACTTGTACTTATAATCCTATAAATCATTATAATTTACCAGTGGGGTTAATTCAAGAAAATGATTTTGCTGACTTTATTGTTTGTAATAATCAATATTATAATAAAATAAGTTCTGTGTTTATTAATGGTAATAATGTTATAGAAAATAATCATAAAGTGTTAAAATTAATTTCACCTAATAATTTTAAAGCAACGACAATAAAAAGTGATGATATTAAAATAAATAAAAAGGGGAATTTTTGTAATGTAATTAGTGTAATAGATGGTGAATTAATAACCAGAAAAGAAAGAATTAAAAATGAAAATGTTTTCAATATAAATGAATTTAAAAAAGGCTTCAATAAAATTGTAGTATTAAACCGTTATAAGAAAAACATAAAACCTATTATTGGTATAATTAAAAATTTTAATATTAAAAAAGGTGCAATTGCAAGCACTATTGCACACGACAGTCATAATATTATTTGTATAGGCAATAAGGATGTTGAAATTGTTAAAGCAATTAATTTACTAATTGCAACTAAAGGTGGAATTTGTGCAAGTTTTAAAAAAAACAATTTAATTTTACCTTTAGAAATTGGCGGAATAATGACAAATAAAAGTGCTGTAGAAGTTGCAATAAAATATAAACTAATTAATGATTATGCGATTAATAAATTAGGTTGCACGCTAAAATCTCCTTTTATGACAATGTCGTTTATGGCATTATTAGTTATCCCAGAATTAAAAATTGGCGATAAAGGATTATTTGATATAAGAACTTTAGAATTTGTAAATTTATTCGAAAATTAAATGTTTCACGTGAAACGTATAAATGAAAAGATTTTATCACTTGTAAGCAATTTGCCCAAAAATCCGGGAGTATATAAATTTAAAGATTTCGATGAAAAAATTATTTATATAGGTAAAGCTAAAAATTTAAACAAAAGAGTAAGTTCATATTTTAATAAAAATTTTCAGGATGCAAAAACCCAACTGCTTGTTTCAAGAATAACAAATATTGAGTATATTGTTGTTGGCTCCGAAAACGATGCCTTACTACTTGAAAATAACCTAATTAAACAATATAAGCCTAAGTATAACATTCTGCTTAAAGACGATAAATCATACCCATGGATATGTATTACAAACGAACCATTTCCTAAAGTTTTTAAAACAAGAAGAATTTTAAATCCTGATTATCATTACTTTGGACCATATTCCTCTGGTTTTTTGTTACGAACTTTACTCGATTTAATTAAACAATTATTTCAGTTAAGAAACTGTAATTACAATTTAATCAAAGATAACATTGCAAAAAAGAAATTTAAAGCATGTCTCGAATACCAAATTGGAAATTGTTTAGCACCTTGTATTGGTTTGCAAAATAGTAATGATTACGATAATAACATACAACAAATAATAAATATATTAAAAGGAAACTTAAGCAAAATAAATAAATACTTGAAAAGTAAAATGTTATTTTATTCAAGCTCTTTGCAATTTGAAAAAGCAAATGATATTAAAAACAAATTACAAATTTTAGATAACTTTCAAACCAAATCAATAATTACAAATCCGAAAATTAACGATATTGATGTTTTTTCATTAACAAAAGAAAATGAATATGCTTTTGTTAATTATCTTAAAATTAATAATGGTTGTATCGTTCAGGTTCATAATATGTTATTAAAACAATTTATAAAAGAAACTGATTCCGATTTGCTTTTAAACTCTATTCAAAATATACGCGAATTATATAAATCTACATCCGAAAAAATTGTAGTTCCTTTTAACCTTGATTTTAAATTAAATAATGTAAAATTTATTGTTCCTAAGCGAGGAGAGCTTTTAAAACTTCTTGAGTTATCGCAAAATAACATTAAACATTTTAAACACGATTTTACTTTAAAAAAAATTAGGGCAGACTACGGAAAGGTTAATATCCGTTTGCTTGAAGAAATAAAAAACAAATTGCAATTACCTGAACTTCCGGTTCATATAGAATGTTTCGATAACTCTAATATTCAGGGAACTAATCCTGTTGCATCGTGTGTTGTTTTTAAAAATGCCAAACCAAGTAAACCTGATTATCGTCATTTTAATATTAAAACGGTTGTTGGTCAGGATGATTATGCTTCGATGGAAGAAATTGTTGAGAGGCGATATAAGCGACTTTTAAATGAAAAACAGCATTTACCTCAATTAATTATAATTGATGGTGGAAAAGGTCAAATAAATGCCGCAAATAAGGCATTAATAAAATTAGGTTTAACTGATAAAATATCGCTTATTTCAATTGCAAAAAAATTAGAAGAAATTTATAAAGTAAATGATTCTATACCTTTATATCTCGATAAGCGTTCGGAGGTTTTAAAACTTATACAACGTATGCGAGATGAAGCTCATCGTTTTGGAATAAAATTTCACAGAAATAAACGTTCTAATAAATTTATAAAATCAGAATTACAAAATATTGAAGGTATTGGCGAAAAAACAATAGAAGTTCTTTTGAAAGAATTTAAAAGTGTTGAAAATGTTAAAAATGTTTCATCAGAAGCTCTTGAAAAAATTATTGGAAAAGCAAAAACAAAATTTTTGATTACATATTTTAGTAATAGTCAGTCTTCGAGTGCTTCAGACTGACCGATTGTGCTCATAATATTCAATTAAACTACACTTAGAGAACACTCAGAGTGACTGAGCGGTTTTGTCATACTGATTTATAGAAGTATTACTTACCTTACGTTTATAACTATTTCCCCGATAACTCCAACATTCTTTTAATAGGAATAATTGCTCTTTTAATTAAATCTTCTGACAAAATAATTTCCGGTTTTTCGTATTTTAAAGCTATATAAATTTTATTTAATGTATTTAATTTCATAAAATTACAATCGTTACAACCACAAGTAGAATCAATAGGTGGTGCAGCAATAAATATTTTATTAGGATTAGATTTTTGCATCTGATGTAAAATTCCGGATTCGGTAGCTACAATATATTTATTACTGTTATCTGTTATAGTAAATTTCAATAATGCTGCTGTTGAACCAATAAAATCTGAAACTAATAATATTGGTTTCTTACATTCGGGATGTGCTATTATTTTAGCATCAGGATTTTCTTTTTTAATTTGTAATATTGCTTCAAGCGAAAACTGCTCGTGTACATGACAAGCCCCGTCCCAAATAACCATATTTCTTCCGGTTAAACTATTTATATAATTACCAAGATTTTTATCGGGTGTAAATATTATTTTTTGTTCTTTCGGAAAACTCTCAACAATTTTAACAGCATTTGAAGAAGTACAAATAATATCCGATAAAGCTTTTATTTCGGCACTTGTATTTACATAAGAAATAACAATGTGTTCGGGATAATTTAATTTAAATTTTATAAATTCATCAACAGGTATTGAATCTGCAAGCGAACATCCGGCTTTCATATCGGGTATTAAAACTTTTTTTTGTGGTGAAAGAATTTTTGCAATTTCTGCCATAAAATGAACACCGGCAAATAAAATAATATCTGCATTATTATTAGCAGCTTTTTGCGATAATTGTAAACTGTCGCCTACAAAATCGGCTATATCTTGTATCTCAGGAATTTGATAATAATGAGCTAAAATTATAACATTTTTTTCTTTTTTAAGCTTTACTATTTCATTTACAACATCTATTTTAGCATCAATTTTTATATTTAAAAATCCTTTAATTTCAATATCACCCATAATTTTTGAAATATTAAAAATCAAAATTAATTCCTTAATTTTAATTATTTATATTTTTTTCGATTTTTAAATATTAACAATATATAATTATTATAAAATAAAAATTTAAAAAATGTTTTGATGATTATGATAATATTCGGTTAATTGTGTTTATATATTTTTTAAAGAAACCTTGTTAAATTGAAAAATGAAATATTAATAACATTGAATTAACAATAAATATATTATTAAATAAACTAATTAGTGTATGTATGTAAAGTATAGAGTCTGAAATATAATGTTCGAGTTTGAGGAATACAAAGTTTTGAAAACAAGGAGTTTTGCCTAAGCAAAATGACTATTTTCAAAACAAGTATAACGAAAAAATCGGACATTATAAACATACTCTAATTATAATATTAATTAACAATGTTAATAAAGTTATAATTGAAATAAAAATGATAAATAAATTGTTAAAAAAGTTTGTTTAATTGTTAATTATTTTTTTAAAATTTAGTCAAAATGATTTTTTTAATATAAAATATTAAATATAGCAAAATCTAAATTAAGATTTCAAAATATATTTTTTACCATTAATATATTTTTATTTAATACTAATTAACAATTGTAAAAAAAGTAAACGGTCTGATATTAAACGTTAAAGAAATTAAGTAAAATAGAACTGTTTAAAAAATAAAGAATTAACATTGTTGATAAATAAAATTGGAATTATATTTATAATTAAATAAAATTTTTTTTATACATTTGACAATTATTGTCAAATAAATTTAGAATTTGAAAACAACAGGTGAAACAATAAGAGCAAAGAGAGAAGAAAAAGGTTTGTTTCTTCGTCACATTTCCTATAAACTTAAAATTGATACTGCCATAATTAGCAAAATTGAACGTGGCGAAAGAAAAGCAACAAGAAAACAAATAATTATGTTGGCAAAAATTCTTAAATTAGATAAAGAATCATTACTTATTCAATATTTGAGCGAAAAAATTCTTTATGAAATTAAAGATGAAGAATTAGGAATGCAAGCATTGAAAGTAGCTGAAAATATAATTAAATATAAAGTAACAAAGAACAAATAATATGGCAGAATTAATAACAATAAAAGAAGCGAGTAAGTGGGCAAGTGAATATTTAGAAATAAAATTAATTAAATGAAAACTTTTGAAGTTGTACTAACAAAATCATATAAGGTTATAATTAAAGCCGAAGATGAATTAAAAGCAAGAGATTTTACAGAATTTTTTACAAGTGATATTAAGGATATTTCTTCAAATGAAGAAAAAAATAAAAATAGTTTTAAAATTGAAAATATTGATTGTAAATTAAATGAAACTTTTGAAGTAATTGAAATTAATGAAAAAAATTGAAACTAAAATATTACAAGGTGACTGCAAAGAAGTATTAAAAACTATTGATGAAAATTCAATAAATTTAATAGTTACATCACCGCCTTATGCTGACCGTCGAAAAAACACATACGGAGGTATTAAACCCGAGAATTATGTAGATTGGTTTTTGCCAATTTCAAACGAATTATTACGAGTATTAAAACCATCTGGAACTTTTATTTTAAATATTAAAGAAAAAGCTGAAGAAGGCGAACGACATACTTATGTTATTGAATTAATTTTGGCATTAAGAAAACAAGGTTGGTTATGGACAGAAGAATATATTTGGTATAAAAAAAATTCATACCCTGGGAAATGGCCAAATCGGTTTCGAGATGCTTGGGAAAGGTGTTTACAATTTAATAAGTCAAAGAGATTTAATATGTATCAGGAAGAAGTTATGATTCCTGTTGGAGATTGGGCAAATGGAAGATTGAAAAATTTAAGTGAAACAGATAAAATTAGAGATAATTCAAAAAATGGAAGTGGTTTTGGTAAAAATATTTCAAACTGGTTGAACAGAGAAAAAGTTTATCCAAATAATGTTTTACATTTTGCAACAGTTTGTAATAATAAAAATCATAGTGCAGCATTTCCAGAAGAACTACCAGAATGGTTTATTAGATTATTTACTAAAGAATTTGATAATGTTTTAGATCCATTTATGGGTTCTGGAACAACTTTAAATGTAGCAAAGAGAATGAAAAGAAATTCCATCGGAATAGATATTATTTCTGAATATGTTGAAATGGTAAAAAAAGAAATACAAGAAAGTGAATTCGTTTTATTTGAAACAAAAACAGAATATGAAACAGTTAAACATGAATGAAGTATTTAAGTATGCAGAAAAACACATAGCTGCATTTCACCAGCAACGATTAGATGCCGTATCTCAAAAAATAGATTTCATAAAATTGATAGAACAAAAAAATCCTTACCTTTTTAAAGCTAAAAACATTCTAACCTCGCAAGACCTAGTGAAAGGTTTTGTGGATGCATTTTTACAATCACAAGAGGAAACCTTGTTTGGTAATTTTCTTGAAGGTTTAGCAATTTTTGTTTGCGATAAAGTTTATGGAGCAAAGAAAACAAGGTTGACTGGAATGGATTTGGAATTTGAAAAAGACAATACTATGTATGTTATTGAAATAAAGGCAGGATGGAATTGGGGAAATGCCAGTCAAATCAAGCAATTAAAAATAAATGCTAAGAACGCAAAAGAAAAATTAGAAAAAGAAACCAACAAAAAAATTGTTATTATAAATGGTTGCTGTTTCGGAAAAAAGAAAAACTCCAAACCTGAAAGAGATGGATATTACAAAATTTGCGGGCAAGATTTTTGGTATCTGATTTCAAATGATGAAGAATTATACAAGAAAATAATTGAACCAATCGGGCATAAAGCAAAACAAAAAAATGAAGAGTTTGAAAATGCTTATGCAATATTGATAAATAAATTTACTCTTGAATTTACAAATAGGTTTTGTGATGACGGTTTAATTAATTGGAAGAAATTAATTGAGTTAAATTCTGGGAGAAAAGAAAAGAAAAAGTAAAAGAATTTCAATTCCATATAACCTTTTGGGAACTGATAGATTAGAAACAGAACTAAAAGTAGCCGATGAATTTTGGGATTTTATTGGTGGTAAAGGAGCTTATACAGATTTATTGAATGTTTTTGAAAAAATTGGTATTGAACTCAGACCTGAAATAGACAATTATTTTGCACGCTACAATAAATAAAATTAAAAAATGAAAATTTCAATAGCATCCGACCACGCAGGTTTTGAACTAAAATTAAATGTTTTAGAATTTCTTAAATCCAAAATTTTTGAAATTAAAGATAATGGTTGTTTTAGTTCAGAAAGTGTTGATTATCCTGATTTTGCTCATAAGGTAGCTATAGATGTAACAAATAAAAAAGTTGATTTTGGCATAGTTATTTGTGGAAGTGGTAATGGTGTAAATATGGTTGTAAATAAGTATCCTGAAATTAGAGGTGCACTTTGTTGGAATGTTGAAATAAGTAAATTGGCTCGTGTACATAACAATGCAAATATATGTGCGTTACCAGCCCGATTTATTTCAAAAGAAGAAGCAATTTTAATTGTCGAAACATTTTTAACAACAAATTTTGAAGGAGGGCGCCATCAAAAAAGAATTGAAAAAATTCCTATTTCTAAATAATAATAATTTGAAGCGTTAAAAAAAATAGTTTAAATATTCATTTTTTTTGTAAACAATTTATAAATATTTACTTTTGCAAATCAATTCCAAAATAAAATACTTAATATTTTATTGAGGTTTGATAAACGGAAATAGAAAAATTTCCTTAATTAATTTTTTAAAATGACAGTTTGTAGAATAGGTCACTCTTTTCATATACCAGTAATGGGAATAGGATATTCGATTGATGCTCCCGTAAAGGTTGCTCATTATGGAATTACTTCTACAATTTCTTTAGTTGATGATGGAATAATTGAAAAAATGCGTCAGTTTTATTGCCAGTATTTTCAATTACCTTTCAACGAAATTACTCAAAATGATGATGATTACAGAGCAAAGCGAATTACTGCTTACCTTAATTTAATAGATGAAATTGTAAAACAAAAATTTGAAGAACTTAAAAACTCTTTGGAAAGTAAATCAAAAGAATTGCAAAAATATTTTGATATGCTTCCCGATTGTTCGTGGTTAAAGGAAAAATACGCATCTTTTTCGCTAAAGGATAATGTTACAGAATTTAAAAATTGGATCAATGCAAACCTTATTGCCGGCAGTATTGATGTTAACATTATGACTAAGCTTGATAAAGAAAATTTTCGAGATGGTGTAAAACTTCCTGTAGAGTATTGTGATGCTCATGCAGCTTTCAGAGGTTTTGCCAATTCAAAACTTTCTTCGTCAATGGTATTATCAGCAGGGATGAATCCTCGGTTATATAATTATATCGAAAAGTTTGATGAATTTTTTCCGAACGAAAAAGGAGAATTTAAAAAGAAAATTACTCTAAAAGTAAGCGATTACCGCTCTGCACTTATTCAGGGAAAATATTTTGCTAAAAAAGGAATATGGATATCGGAATATCGTGTTGAGTCGGGTTTAAATTGTGGCGGACACGCATATATTTCGCAGGGAAATTTAATGGGCACGGTGTTAGAAGAATTTAAAAATAATCGCGAAACTCTTACAAAATCAATAAACGAAATTCTATTTAGTGCCTTAAAATCTAAAAATAAAATTATTCCCAACAAAGAGCTTAATTTTAAAATTACAGCTCAAGGCGGAGTTGGCACTAACAACGAGCACAATTTTCTTTTAAATTATTATAATGTTGATTCGGTGGGTTGGGCTACGCCTTTTTTATTAGTTCCCGAAGTAACTAACGTTGACGAACAAACTATAAAATTGTTGCAAAGCGCTAAGGAAGATGATTTATATTTAAGCAATATTTCTCCTTATGGAGTGCCGTTTAATAATTTACGTAATAACACAAAAGATATTGAACAGGAAAAACTTGTAAGTGAGGGAAAACCCGGATCGCCTTGTATAAAAAAATATGGTGCTTTTAATGCTTACTTTAATGGAAAAAATATGTGTACCGGCTCAAGAGAATACCAAACACAAAAAATTAAAGAATTACAAGCACTTAATTTAGATAAAAAAACTTACGATAGAGAATATAATAAAGTTGTTGAAAAAGTTTGTATTTGTGTAGGTTTAGGAACAGCAACTTTAATAAAAAACAAAATACCTTATACAAAAGAAGGAGAAGGTGTTTCTATTTGTCCTGGTCCTGATATGGCTTATTTTTCAAAAATATTAAGTTTACAGGAAATGATTGCTCACATATACGGAAAATTAAATGTTATTGAACGAACCGACCGCCCTCATTTCTTAGTTAAAGAGATTATAATAAACATTAAATACTTAAAAGAAAAAGCCGAAGATTCTTCAACCTCCGATAAAGAAAAAGAAAGTTTAAAAATATTTAAACAAAATTTACTCGAAGGTATTAAATATTATAACAAATTATACTCGACAGTTAAAGTTGATGATGAAAATGTTATAAAAACCTCTTTATCACAACTAAAAAATTTAGAGGGAGAATTAAACGACGTTAAATTTTAAAAGAGTTTTTTTAACCTTATTTATCTAATTTTTATACTTGTTTTTATTATAATACCTTAAATCCGCAAGCCTTCTCGAAATCCTTTTACCCTAACACCTTTCGACTCCGCTCAAGGTGACTGTCAGACTGAGCGAAGTCGAAGCCTGATTTTACAACCGTCATAATGCTTGCGGATTTAATGTAATGCTAATTTTTAAATTCCGAATTTATTTTAAATAAATGAATTATGGAGAAAGAAGTTATTCAAAAACTAAATAAAACATTTGAAGAAGCCGCCTATGAGCAGGAGGGCATAGGATATTGGTTAGCTAGTAAATTGAAAATTTTATTAGGTTATACCGATTGGCGTAATTTTTTAAATACTGTTGAAAAAGCAAAGTTATCTTGTGAAACTATAGGACAGCAAGTAATTGACCATTTCGTTGATGTCAGCAAAATGGCTAAACTTGGTTCGGGTTCTGAAAGACCTGTTGAAGATATTATGCTAACACGTTTTGCTTGTTACCTAATAGCTCAAAACGGCGATACTAAAAAAGTACAAATAGCTTTTGCTCAAAGTTATTTTGCAATACAAACAAGAAAGCAGGAAATGTTATATAGTTAAATCAGCAAATAAAGATATAACAGAAAAAAGATATGACATTTCTGAAAGACTTACGAAAAGGTAATAATAATAGAGCCAAATTTTTGGTTAACAAAAGAGGAGTACAATAATTTACCTGCAATAGAAGCCGTAGAACCACAAAATAACAACACACAAAACAATACAGAGCAAACAGAGATAGCCGGGCAAAAAGCAACAAAAAAGCGAAGAAGTAGAGATATTTCGTCGGAGGGGGTTGAGTTTTAATAAAAATGATGCTAAAGCGATTAGGAATTTATTTTATTATACTTTGCTTAAAAGCAACAGGAATAGATAGCAACTGAAATAGATTAAGTGCAATTAATAGCTTTACTGCAAGTATATTCCCGTCAGTATATTCCTTCCGTCAGTTTCAACTGACGGAAGAAAAAAAGCAAAATCTTTAATAATTTAAAAATAAATTATTTACTTTTATCTTATAAATAAAGAGAAAAACTAATTTAAAAAGAAGATTAAGCAATAAAAAGAAGTAAGTTTTTTATAACCGTCAGTTTATTCCCCCGTCAGTTTTAACTGACTGATTAAAAAAACAATCAATTGGCTTTAGCCACATTAAAAATAACTAAAAACAAAAAATTATGAGTTGGGTAAGAGTTTACATTCATATTGTTTTCTCGACAAAGAACAGAGAGCCATTTTTAAATTCAGCCGAAATAAGAAAAAAAGTATTTCAGCATATAAAACAAAATGCAGTGGAGAAAAACATCTGGCTCGATTGTGCAAATGGCTGGCAGGAACATGCACATTGTTTAATTTCGCTTGGTAAAGAACAAACCATAAGCAAAATGACACAACTAATCAAAGGAGAATCATCATTCTGGATAAATCAAAATAAACTTACCGAAAACAAATTTATTTGGCAGGACGATTATTGGGCTATGGGAGTAAGTGAAAGTCATCTCCAATTAGTAAGAAATTATATTCATAATCAGGAGGTACATCATGCAAAAAAATCTTTTACTGATGAAGTTAATGAGGTTATGGAAAAATATGGGTGGAGTTTTGTAAACGAAAAATAAGTATAATTTATCCGAAATAAAAATTATAGAAGCCGAAGAACCACAAAATAAAAATACACAAAACAATACAGAGCAAACAGAATTAACCGGGCAAAAAGCACCAAAAAGCGGAGGAGCAGGGATATTTCGTCGGAGGGGGTTGAGTTTTAATAAAAATGATGCTAAAGCGATTAGGAATTTATTTTATTATACAGTTGCTTAAAAGCAACTGGAATAGATAGTAACTGAAATAAATTAAAACTTATATTCTCGTCAGTTTATCCCTTCCGTCAGTTTCAACAGACGGGAACTTTTTCTCCAATCTCACACTTACTTTTTCAATTTTTCCACCTAACGGTGGATTTATTTTAGAAACTTTAAGTACAATAGCAGAAATAGATAAATATTTTTCAAACAATTTGTTGATTATTCGATAAGCAATATTTTCTAACAAAAACGATTTAGTTTCCATTTCTGTTTTAATTGTTTTATATACATCCTGATAATCTAACGCATCTAAAAGCGAATCGGATTTTCCGGCTTTTTCGGTATCGGTATCAATAGTAATATCTACTATAAATTTACCACCAACAATTTGTTCTTCAGCAAAATGCCCGTGATAAGCATAAAACTCCATTCCTTCAATAATTATTTGTCCCATGACTTTATTTTTACACCTTTTCTTTTCCCTCTCCTTTGGAGAGGGATTAAGGGTGAGGTTATTAAAACCAATTTTATTAATATAAAAATTCAACACAAAATACAGAGCAATATTAGTTATTTACTTTATTTTTGCAGAATAATTTAGAAAATTTTTATAATGAGTACAGAAATAACACCTTCGGCAAATGAAGTTCGTCAACTTAATTTTATTGAAGAAATAATAGAGAAAGAGAAAAAGAGTGAAGAATTGCCTATTGTTCATACACGTTTTCCACCCGAACCAAACGGATATTTACATATTGGTCATGCCAAATCTATTTGCCTTAATTTTGGTCTGGCTAAAAAATATAATGGTAAATGTAATTTGCGTTTCGACGATACCAATCCTACTGCCGAAGATGTTGAATATGTAGATTCTATAAAAGAAGATGTACATTGGTTAGGTTTCGATTGGGAAGATAGAATGTTTTATGCATCAGATTATTTTCAGCAGATATATGACTGGGCTGTTTTGTTAATAAAAAAAGATAAAGCTTTTGTCTGCGATTTAACAGCTCATGAAGTTTCCGATATGCGTGGAAATCCAAATATACCGGCAAAACCAAGTCCTTATAAAAATAGAACTGTTGAAGAAAATCTCGATTTATTTGAACGTATGAAAAATGGTGAATTTTCAGATGGAAGCAAAACATTACGAGCAAAAATAAATCTTGCATCGCCAAATATGCACATGCGCGATCCTGTTTTATATCGTCTTTTAAGAGCTTCACATCACAGAACAGGTAATAAATGGTGTATTTATCCTATGTACGATTTTGCACACGGACAATCGGATTATATCGAGGGAATAACTCATTCAATTTGTACTTTAGAATTTGAAGTTCATCGTCCTTTGTACGAATGGTTTTTAGAAGCTTTGGAGTTGCCATTACCACGCCCACGACAAATTGAGTTTGCCCGACTTAATTTAACTTATACGGTTATGAGTAAACGTAAGCTTTTAGAACTTGTAAAAAGTAACTATGTAAATGGGTGGGACGACCCACGTATGCCAACTATCTGTGGTTTAAGGCGTAGGGGTTATACTACGGAATCAATAAGAAATTTTGCCGAAAAAATTGGAGTTGCCAAACGCGAAAATATTATTGATGTTAGCTTATTAGAGTTTTGTATTCGCGAAAATTTAAATAAAAAAGCAAATAGAATTTTAGGAGTTTTAAATCCATTAAAAGTTGTGATAACAAATTATACAGAAAATACCGAAGAAGAACTTGAGGCAATAAATAATCCCGAAAATGCTAATGCAGGTACTCGAAAAATACCTTTTTCAAAAGAATTATTTATTGAACGCGATGATTTTATGGAAGAGCCACCAAAAGATTATTTCAGATTAAAACCAGGTGGTGAGGTTCGTTTACGATATGCCTATTATATTAAGTGCGAGAATGTTATAAAAAATACTAAAACAGGCGAAATAACAGAAATTCATTGTACATACGATACAGAATCAAAAGGCGGAAAAACTATTGATGGAAGAAAAGTTAAAGGCACAATTCACTGGGTATCGGCTAAAAATGCAATTGAATGTGAAGTTAGACTTTACGACAGGTTGTTTAAAAGCGAAAACCCCGAAAGTGGTCAGGATTTTAAAGAAGACTTAAACCCCGATTCGTTGAAGGTTGTTACAGGTTTTGTTGAACCATTTATTATATCGGCTAAAGCAGGCGAAAAATATCAGTTAGAAAGAATTGGATATTTTAATGTTGATAAAGATTCAAAACCTGATAACATTGTACTAAATAGAACTGTAACATTAAAAGATACATGGAGTAAAAATTTAAAAAGATAAAGTCACTCTGTGGTTCTCGAAGAGTAACAATGGATTATGTTATACTGCGAAAGGGATAAAATTGTACAATATGAATAGCCACGACCTGAAGGTCGTGGATAAAATAAAACAAGGTAATTCAGGGCTTTAGCCCAAAATAATAATGAACAACAAAATGTATAAATTTATCCCGTTTTCAGTATAAGTCATCCTTCGAAAGCCTCAGGATGACTGAGAACTATAATGTTACAGAGTATAAAATGATTAACAAATTGCACCCAAATAAAATTCCATATTTGCTTGTTTATGACGACAAGGGAAATATTTTTGAGGATAAAAGATATTACGCTGTTGGTCAAACAGGTAATAATACTGTTGAGCTTACGCCAAATGATTTTATAGAATTACCTTTTGGTAGTGATTTGTTTTTTTTACCAGGTCGTAATCCAATTGGAAAAAATATTAAAACAGGCGAAATAGAAATAATTGACGATAAATTAGCTGTATCGGCTTTTGTTGCACCTGCATATACTGTAACGCACCATGCGGCATGGAAAACTAATGAAAACGCTCCACGATTACCTTTATTTGCTTATTCGGCAGTGGGCTGGTTAAATAATAAATTTTATGTTCCTGCAATTAGAATTGAAAGCGATATAAGACAAGATTGCGATCAATTTGACCAAAAAAAAGTTATTTCCGGTGCAAAAAAAATGCTCAAATTAAAGCCCGAAAACAGACTTGTTAAACATTTATCGTATTGTGCATTAGAATATTTTTGTCCTGCAGCACGAAATTATTTTTTAAATCGCTGGGAAGCTCCTTTACCAACATCGCCAACATGTAATTCGCAATGTTTGGGATGTATTTCGTATCAGCCAAAAGAGCATAAAATATCGTCAACACAAAATAGAATAACATTTGTGCCAACACCCCAGGAAATTGCCGAGGTTGCAATTGAGCATTTAGAAACAGCACCCAATCCGGTTGTTAGTTTTGGGCAAGGTTGTGAGGGAGAGCCAATTTTAGTATGGGAAACTTTACGCGATGCAATTATTTTAATAAGAAAAAAAACACAAAAAGGAATTATAAATTTAAATACTAATGCCAGCAATCCGAAAGCAATTGATGAAATGTGTAAAGTTGGTTTGCAAAGTGTTAGAGTTAGCTTAAATTCAGCTCGCGAAAATATTTATAATGCTTATTATAAACCACGAAATTATACTTTTAGCGATGTTTTGGAAAGTGTTAAAATATCTAGAAAACACAATATTTGGATTTCTCTAAATTACTTTGTTTTTCCCGGAATAACAGATTGCGAAGAAGAATTTAATGCTTTGACAAAATTATTAACAAGCTACAAAATAAATATGATTCAGTGGCGAAATTTTAATATTGACCCCGAATGGTATATAAAAGAAACAGGTTACAATTTTAATAGTAAACAATTAGGAATTAAAAATATAATAGAAACAATAAAATTAAATTATCCAATTGTTTACAATGGATATTTTAATCCTGGAAAAGATGTAATTGATAAATTTGGCATTGTAAAATAATAACAGATAAATTATTTCCAATTTCCACTTTATAATTTATTGAATTAATTAGTCGTCCCTTAAAAAGTATTAAACGCATTAATTATCAAGTGTTTAAGTTAATAATAACCCATTTTTATTTGCAAGAAATATTAGTAAACTTGTTAAAACCTTGTATATTTTAAT
>MENF01000070.1:4224-12312 GCA_001769035.1 Bacteroidetes bacterium GWA2_32_17 | reverse complement strand
CAGCCGGCAGTTGCATTAACAGCAGCAATTACAAGTCAGACAAATGTTAGTTGTTTTGGAGGCAACAACGGAACTGCAACAGTTGCCGGAGCCGGTGGAACCGGAGCTTACACTTATAATTGGTCTCCAAACGGATATACCGGTGATGGAACTGTTACTTATTCAAGTCTTATTGCCGGAGTTTATACTGTTACCTTAACTGATGTTAATTTATGTACTGCAACAGCTTCAGTAACAATTACCCAGCCGGCAGTTCTTGTTATTTCTGCAAATACAACATTAAGCACAATTTGTGTTGGAGGTTTTGTTACTCTTACCGGCTCCGGTGCAGTTTTGTATGTATGGGATAATGGAGTAACTGACGGGATTGCATTTTCTCCTGCTTCAACAACTACTTATACTGTTACAGGAACTGACGCCGTAGGTTGTACTGATACAGATCAGATTACTGTAACTGTAAATGCATTACCAACTGCTACTATAACTTCATCTACCAATCCAAGTATTTGTGGTGCAAATGATGGTTCTGCTACTGCTGGTGGTGGTGTTTCTTATACATGGAATACAGTTCCTCCTCAAAACACAGTTACTGCTACCGGTTTAACATCAGGTACATATACAGTAACAGTATCTGATGGGACTTGTTCAAGTTCTACATCTGTATCATTAACTGATCCAGGTGCTCCTGCTGTAACTTTATCATCAAATGATACTACTATTTGTGCAGGTTCTTCGGTAACTTTCACAGCAGGTGGTGCAACAGATTATGAATTCTTTGTAAACGGAATATCTCAGGGTGCATCTTCACCTGTAAATGTATTTACAACATCTTCACTTCTTAATGGAGATATTGTAAATGTTAATGGTACAACTACAGGGTGTACAGGAGGTAGTTCTACTATTACTTTGGTTGTAAATGCTCTACCAACTGTAAATATAGGACCTGATATTATCCAATGTGGTGGCTCTGTTACTTTAGATGCTGTAAATGTTGGTTCTACTTACTTATGGTCTGATGCTTCAACAGCTCAAACTATAATAGTTTCTACAACTGGAACATATTATGTAACGGTTACCGATGGGAATGGTTGTACAGGTACTGATGTGATTGATGTTACAATTAACGTATTACCAACTGTTGATTTAGGTGTTGATATTATCCAATGTGGTGGCTCTGTTACTTTAGATGCTGCAAATGTTGGTTTTACTTATTTATGGTCTGATGCTTCAACAGCTCAAACTTTAATAGTTTCTACAACTGGAACATATTATGTAACGGTTACCGATGGGAATGGTTGTACAGGTACTGATGTGATTGATGTTACAATTAACGCATTACCAACTGTTGATTTAGGTTTAGATGTTACCCAGTGTGGTGGTTCTGTAACTTTAGACGCTGCAAATGTTGGTTCTGCTTATTTATGGTCTGATGCTTCAACAGCTCAAACTTTAATAGTTTCTACAACTGACACTTATGCAGTAACTGTTACAGATGCTAATGGTTGTACAAGTGCTGATACAGTTAATGTTACAATTTATACTGTTTCTCCGGTAACAATAACAGAAAATGCTGGAGTATTAACTTCTGATGCTACTTCTGGAAATCAATGGTACGAACAAACATTAGGAATAATAGCTGGCGAAACTAATCAAACATACACTCCAACAATTACAGGTAACTATTATGTAATTGTAACTGATGTAAATGGTTGTATTGATACATCAAATGTTATCAGTTTCCTTATTTCTGTTAATTCCTATGCTTCAAGTTCATCAATATCAGTATATCCAAACCCTGCTAACGCTCAAGTTTGGATTGATGTAGTAAACAAAAACTCATCGCAAACTAAAATTGAAATCAGAACTTTAGATGGCAAATTATTATTCGAAAACAGAGTGAATAGTTTAGGAAATACCAGAATAAGCGTTGACCTTAAAGAATTTGCTTCGGGAATTTATATTATAAAAGCAACTTCTAACGAAAACACATCAATTCAAAAACTTGTTGTTAATTAAATTGAATTTTAATAAAAATTGTAAAATATTTATTTAGGGCTAATAGACAAAATTAATGCTTAATATTTCTGCAAGGATTGTTCTAATATATTTTGGACTATATTATAATTACATATTGTTATAACTATGTGCATTTTTTTAAAATATTATTAGCACTTTAATTTATTTTATCAGCCAAGTATAATATTCAAAATTTTAATTGCAGCTTCGGCAATTTTAGTTCCGGGACCAAAAATCCCGGCTACGCCTTTTTTGTAAAGAAAATTATAATCCTGTGCAGGAATTACTCCGCCAACAATAAGCAATAATCAGTTAAATCAAGTAAATGAAAGAAATCAATGATTCAGACATCATTACCCATAGAAGAAAAATAATGAATTTAAAATTAAGAATAATGCCCTTTACATGAAATAATATGAATTTGGTTGCTGGCTGTAATAAAGTAGATAAGGCGATGGCAGTCGTTAATGCGTCTCGACCAGCAACCTTTAAGTTGATATTTCAGGGGTTCGGGTTTTCCAATGCCTTTAAATGGTGTCCTGTCAATATCTTTAATTAGTTCATTAATCCTATTGAATATTTTTATATCCGCCAATGCCCATTCGGTGAAATGCCGGTATGCTTCACCTTCAAAAGTAACCTGTTTCATTTTTTTAACAGTTTTTGGGTCAAAGCCATAAATTCTTCTCCTGTGAAGCTTACCGTATTTCGGTTCTTTTTTATATTATTAAAAGATTTTTCTATACGTGAATTGCATTCTTCTTGTGTTTCTGCTTTTAACACGCTGAAACCGGATTTTGAAGATATTTGCATTTCAATTTCTTCATCCTTTTTGAATAACGACTTGACTGCTTTTAAAAAATCTAAGTTCAAATCAGATGTTTTTAATCTTAATACTGTTTCCATATCTCATTTTTTTTACAAAAGTACAAATTATTAACATTTTAATATCAAAAATCATGAAAAAATTAACAGTACTAATGAAGCACGTTACATTTATTCATAACGGGACTTCTAAAAATTGCTTTTTCTTTGTTATGCTCATTTTTCAAAATCCTCATTTACAATAGTAAACTCCGGTTTTGAAAAATTCGCAAGCCTCGAAAAATCTAATTTTTAGAACCCCTCATAAGTACGATACAGTTGTAAAGAACAGAAAACTTGTAAGCTGTAATTTATTTTATCAGCCAAGTAAAATATTCAAAATTTTAATTGCAGCTTCGGCAATTTTAGTTCCGGGACCAAAAATCCCGGCGACGCCTTTCTTATAAAGATAATTATAATCATGAGCGGGGATTACTCCGCCAACAATTACCATAATATCTTCTCTATCATGTTTTATTAATTCATTAATAACCTGTGGTACAAGAGTTTTATGTGAACCGGCTAAACTCGAAATGCCAAGAATATGGACATCGTTTTCAACAGCTTGTTTTGCAGCTTCTTCAGGAGTTTGAAAAAGCGGTCCTATATCAACGTCAAAACCCATATCGGCATAAGCAGTTGCAACAACTTTTGCACCACGGTCATGTCCATCCTGACCCATTTTGGCAATCATAATTCGTGGACGGCGTCCTTCTTTTTTTGCAAACTTATCGGCTAATTCACGTGCTTCACGGAATTTGTCGTTGTCTTTTGTTTCTAATGAATACACTCCTGATATCATACGTATGTTAGCTTTATATCGTCCATAAATTTTTTCAATTGCATAAGAAATTTCGCCAAGCGATGCTCTTTTAGATGCTGCGTCAATACAAAGTTCTAAAAGATTTCCATAATTATTTTTACATGCTTCAGTTATTTTTTCTAATGCATTTTGCACGTCGTTATTATTTCTATTTTTTCGAAGTTGTTCTAATCTTTTTATTTGCGAAATGCGAACAGCAGTATTATCAACTTCTAAAGTGTCAATAGGTTCTTCTTTTTCTAGTCGATATTTATTAACTCCAACAATAATTTCTTTCTCAGAATCGATACGTGCCTGCTTTCGTGCAGACGCTTCTTCAATTCTCATTTTAGGAATTCCTGTTTCAATAGCTTTTGCCATTCCGCCAAGTTCTTCAATTTCCTGAATATGTTGCCATGCTTTATTTGCAAGCTCATTTGTAAGATATTCAACATAATAAGAGCCAGCCCAAGGGTCAATTGATTTACAAATATTAGTTTCTTCTTGTAAATAAATTTGTGTGTTTCGTGCAATACGAGCCGAAAAATCTGAAGGTAAAGCAATTGCCTCATCAAGTGCATTAGTATGAAGCGATTGTGTATGTCCTAATATTGCTCCAAGTGCTTCAACACATGTGCGTGTAATGTTATTAAATGGGTCTTGTTCGGTTAAACTCCAGCCAGATGTTTGAGTATGAGTTCTTAATGCAAGCGATTTGGGATTTTTTGGATTAAATTGTTTTACAATTTTAGCCCATAACATTCTTGCTGCCCGCATTTTAGCAATTTCCATAAAATGATTCATTCCTGCTCCCCAAAAAAATGATAATCGTGGTGCAAAATCATCAATATTTAATCCTGCTTTAATTCCTGTTCGTAAATATTCTAATCCATCAGCTAATGTGTATGCAAGCTCAATATCGGCTGTACCACCAGCTTCTTGAATATGATAACCAGAAATACTAATTGAATTAAATTTTGGCATTTTTTTAGAAACATATTCAAAAATATCGGCAATTATTCGCATTGATGGTTCGGGTGGGTAAATATAAGTATTTCGAACCATAAATTCTTTAAGAATATCATTTTGAATAGTTCCCTTTAATTCTTCAAGTTTTGCACCTTGTTCTAATGCTGCAACAATGTAAAATGCTAAAATTGGAAGTACAGCACCATTCATTGTCATCGAAACCGACATTTTGTTTAGAGGAATCTGGTCGAAAAGAATTTTCATGTCAAGAATAGAATCAATTGCTACACCTGCTTTGCCAACATCGCCAACAACTCTTTCGTGGTCGGAGTCATATCCTCTATGAGTAGCTAAATCAAATGCAACCGACAATCCCATTTGCCCGGCTGCAAGATTTCTCCTGTAAAAAGCATTCGATTCTTCGGCTGTCGAAAACCCTGCATATTGGCGAATAGTCCAAGGTTTTAAAACATACATAGCAGGATAAGGACCACGCAAAAATGGAGGAATACCTGCAGCATAATTCAAATGTTTAAATTTTTCAATATCTTTTTCGGTATAAATTGGCTTAACATTAATTAATTCAGATGTTTGCCAATTGTTATTTCTTTTATTTTGCAATAATTCTCTACTTTGAGTTGCTTTATTAATATCTATTTTTTTGAAATCAGGTTTCATGTTCATTGTTTCATTGTTATATTGCTTCATTGCTCATTGTCATACGTTGTCATACATAGTCATACAATTGTCATTCATGGTCATACAATTGTTTTACATTCGGTGTTTATTATTTTATGTTTTTACAATGTATTTCTATCTATTTCTATTTATTTCAACTTATTTCTGTTTTGCATTTCTATTTCCTGAGCTCCCCTAAAAATATTAATTGGCTCAAAGTCACTACGTTTTTTCATATTGTTATTTTTCACCTCGTTAATAAACTTTTCAGTAACATTAAGATAACGATTAACTCCGAGAATAACTTCCTTTTGATTAGCAATTGAAAGGCAACGTTGTTCCTGAACTTTTTTAATTTGTTCCTGAATAAATCCATCCTTAAATGCTTTTATATATCCTCCTTTATCTTCAATTTCTAAAAATAATTCCCACGATTTTTTCACTAAATTATCTGTAATATTTTCGATATAATAAGAGCCACCGGCAATATCGCCTACTTTATTCAAATGAGCTTCTTCTTTTAAAATAATTGAAATATTACGTGAAAGCCGGTTTGTAAAATTATTTTCATTTTCAGAGTTAATATCGAACGGACGAATTGTTAATGACTGTGTTCCGCCAATTATTGCCGACATAGCTTCGGTAGTTTGACGCAGCACATTGTTATATTTATCATATATTGATTTATTCCAATTTGTTGTAATACTATGAATATTCATTGGAATTATTTCTGAATTATTTGGTATAAAAGCTTCCAACAACTTTTCCCAAAGTACTCTTGCAGCCCTTAATTTGGCAATTTCTAAAAAATAGTTGGAACCTGTTGAATAATTAAAAGTAATTTGTTTTGCAATATTTTTCAGAGCAATACCATTTTCGGAAAATAAAGACAAATATTCTGAAGCAATTGCAATACTATATGCAAGTTCATGAGTTAACAAACAACCTGCATCACCAAAACAATTAGCATTTATTCCTATAATTTTAATATTTTTAAAATTTTCGGAAACCTCTTTAATTAATTCAGAATATTTTAATAAATTGTTTTGAGCTAATTCTTTTGAATTGCCATATATTGTTAAATAACAAATTGGTGCGTAATCGAATACTATGTTTGCTTTTTTAAAATTTAATTTTCTGTTTAAAAATTCCTGTTTAATGTTATTATACAATAAAACAATATCACCATTTGTAATAAATCTTAATTTTTGATTTTCGATATTAATACCTTTTAATAACTTTTGAAGAGCATATTGTTTAATATTATTGTCTTCGTTAAAAACAAATGAAATTGAATCGGCACCGTTTTTTAGTGCATCAACAGCAAATTTGTTAGCTTCAACAATATTTATTACATTAATTTCCTGACAAATATCCCAATTATTACTTTCAGTTTTATAACCTCTTACAACAGGCAGTCCCGAAACTTCGGGATTATTTTCAGATTTTATATATTTCAGATTTAAAATATCCTCTTCTCTGTAAAAAGGGTTTAAATTAAAGCCTTCGGAAGTTTTCCAAACCATTTTTGAATCGAAATCGGCACCTTTTAAATCTTTTATAATTGCACTAATCCATTCAGTTGTAGCAACGGAAGGAAATTCTTTAAAAAGATTTTTAGTATCAGTTTCTGGCATAGTTAAAATTTATAAAGCAATATAAAGGTAATCATAAATATAGTTAACTTTAGAAGTGATAATTATTAAATGCTGCTACGCATATTTTTTCGCTTCTCACATTAACAAAGTAAACCCACTATCCAATTTCGAGAATTTATTTATCTCCGCTTTATAAAATTTTATTTGTTGTTTACAAATAAACTCTCTGAAAATATCTGGATTTTCTTTTTCCTCAGTTTTATTAAGTGCGGAAATATACTCACTTCTGTCTTCGGTAAAAACCTTTATCAAAGGCTCTTGGTGATATAATTGAATATAGTTCATAAACAACCTTGAGGTTCTGCCATTTCCATCGCTAAAAGGGTGAATATTTACTAAGTTGTAATGTAAGTCTGCTGATAATTTAACAATATTACTATTTTTTACCTTATCAATTCTTTCGTTAACGGCAGTACATAGTCTCTTAATTAATTCAGTGATTTTTTTATAATCCGGAAAATATTTTTTATCAACATATACCTGAGCGCACCGTATATCTCCATGCGATGTGTCAAATTCACCTCCAATTGATTTTACAATTTCGCCTGTACTGTTCATTACATTTGCATTAACTTCTTTTATCAAATCTATTGATAGTTTTTCCTTTTTTAATGCTTTATCTTTTATAAGTAGAAAGGCATTGTAATGATTCTTTATCATTAAATGATCACGAAGAGGTTTGCCTTTCGCAGTAATATCATTTTCTATTAATATTTTTGTATCCGCCTCCGAAAGAGAACATCCTTCAATTTTTGATGAATTATAAACAATAGATATCATACAGAATTTTTCATAATCAATTGAATTCTGTAATCCAAGTATTAAATACTTTTCTCTAAGTTTTTCTAAATCTTGCCACATCTCAATAAATATTTACGCAAATATATAAAATTTCTCGAAATTATAAATCTCGATTCTCAGCAAATTAGACATAGTCGAGTTACGCAGGGGAATTTTACCCCGTTAAATAAAACTTCCAACAATTTTAGGGTGTTCATGTTCACTATAAGGAGCCACTTTTATAATATACTTAGTGTCTGTCTATAATGTCCGATTTCTGCGTTATTCTCGTATTAAAAAACAGTCATTTACTACAGTAAA
>MENF01000070.1:0-4216 GCA_001769035.1 Bacteroidetes bacterium GWA2_32_17 | reverse complement strand
GATTTTTTCGTTATGCCCCAGTACGCTTCGCTACGGGGTAAACTTGTTTTGAAAACAGTCATTTACATAAGTAAACTCCTTGGTTTTCAAAACTTCACATGCCTCAAACTCGAACATTATAAATCAGACACAGAGTTTATAGACAAGCACTACTTAGTGTCTGTCTATAATGTCCGATTTTTTCGTTATACCCCAGTACGCTTCGCTACGGGGTAAACTCGTTTTGAAAACAGTCATTTACATAAGTAAACTCCTTGGTTTTCAAAACTTCACATGCCTCAAACTCGAACATTATAGTTCAGACACTGACTTAATGGACAAACACTACTTAGATGGATTGAGTTTGCGAAAAAAATATTGAAACGGTGAATGGGCGAAATTGCGAAGCGGCGAATTAACACCGATTCTCCAGTTCGTCTCATCTCCAGTTCGTTAAAATATTTTGCAAATCCCGAAAAATCGGAACAAGCTCTGATTTCATTCAGTATATATCCCTATCTATGTACAAATTTATCCTTTTTTAGTATAAACGGTTGATATTTTTTTGAAATTTTGTTTTATGAAACGTAATTTTGATTTACAAAATAACTAAATTCAACAAAATTTTTAAATCATGAAAAGGTATTTTTTTGTAATCTTTATTAGCTTTATATCAGCATTTTCATACTCGCAGGACACTGTTGTAACATATTACAAAAACAATAAAAAAGCCAGCGAAGGTGTTTTATTAAAAGGTGCTGAATATGGAAGATGGAAATATTATAGCCAGAACGGAAAACTTATTCAGGAAACAGATTTTATTAATGGTTTTGCACACGGTAAAATAATTTATTACTATTCAAACGGAAAGAAAAAAAATGAAGGAGAATGGAAATACGGTTTGCAACGTGGCGAGTATTGTGAATGGTTCGAAAACGAGCAATTAAGTTTAAAAGGTTATTATAAAATTGGTGCTAAAGATAGTTTATGGACATTCTGGTACGAAAACGGACAAAAGAAAAAAGAAGTTTATTATGACAAATATAGCGATTACAAATTGCAAAACTTTTGGTCGGGTGATGGCAAATTGATTGTTGATAAAGGAACAGGCGTTGCCGAAGAAAATTATCCAAATGGAAAAATTAAACTAAAAGGAGCTTACCTCAACGGTAAAGAAAATGGCGAATGGAATTATTGGTTTGATAATGAACAAAAACAATCTTCGGGAAATTATTCTTATGGCATAAGAACAGGAAAATGGCAAACATGGTTTAATGATAGCAAATTACAATCGAAATTAAATTACGAAAATGGTGCAAATATAACATACTACCATAACGAACAAAAAGAAATGGAAGGCATCCTAAAAGACAGTTTAAAAGAGGGAGTATGGATTTTTTATTACGAAAACGGAAAGAAGAAAATGGATGGTGAATTTAAAGCAGATTTAAGAACCGGCTTGCATAACAAATGGTACGAAAACGGAAATAAAGAGTCAGAAATAAATTTTGAAAATGGAAAGAAAAATGGTTCTGCTAAATGGTATTTAGAAAATGGTAAAATTGATATAGAAGGAAACTTTGTAAACGATGTTCAGGAAGGAAAATGGACATATTGGCGAACAGACGGAGTTAAAGGAAACGAAGGAAATTATGTTAACGGAAAGATGGATGGTAAGTGGACTTATTGGTACGGGAACAAAAATGTATGGAAAGAAATTAATTATAAAGATGGCATTAAAAACGGTAAAGTTACATATTACTACGAAAATGGCAACAAAGAGCACGAAGGGAATATTGTTAATGGTTTAGAAACCGGTTTCTGGACAATGTGGTACCAAAATGGTAATAAGAAAATGGAGGGAACTTTTGAAAATGGAATTATGAACGGTATTTGGAATGGCTATCACGAAAACGGACAAAAAAAATATGAGATAACATATAAAGACAGCATTCAGGAAGGAAAAATCGCTTACTGGTTCGCAAACGGCAAAATGTTATCGGAAGAAACAATAATCAATAAATTACATCAAGGTTCATATAATACCTGGTACTCAAACGGAAAACAAAATACAACAGGAAATTACAAAGATGATGAAAAAATTGGAAAATGGTTGTATTATAATGAACTGGGACAAATTTTACGTCAAGAAATTTACAAAAACGGACGACACGAAGGTAAATGGTTAACATACTACCCACAGGGTCCAATTGAAAGCGAAATAAACTATAAAGATGGTTTAAAAAACGGAAAAACAATTTATTATGAGCCAAACGGAAAAACAATTTTTGAAGCAGTTTTTAAAAACAACCGATTAGTTAAAACCCTTTCGGGAACTCAACCCGAAGAAAAAGAAATGCCAAAACCTAAAAACGATTACGACAGGGAATAGGATATTTTTTGAAAATATTTTTTTTAAATTATAACAAAATAATTTTTGATTATATAAAATAGGTTACGAAGCTAACACACTATCTGGTCTGTGGGTGGGCTTGTGCGACTTGCAAATGTGCCATATATGCGATTGTATTTTTTTAAGTGGGTCAAGGAAAAAACTAAATCTTTTGTCTTTCCAGCCAGTTAATTTTTCTATTTCGTAATTTCGTTGTCAAATTAAATTTTTATTAGCAAATTTGTAGTCTGCTGTCTTTTTTCGCCTTGTGGCTATCGGTTTGCGGGTATGGTTAGTTGCCGATTTATTTTTTCTCTAATTGTTATAGTCCACAAATTACGAAAAATTATTTACTTGTCAACTTACCACACACCGGCAATTAACTATACCTGCTGTTATGCAACGTACCTAATATTTTTCTTCAACATATTTTTTCCAGATTTCAATAGCATAGTCTAGAAATTGATGTGGTGTGTTTTTGAAATCATTTGTATTCGAATATCTTCCATTATACTTTGAAAAATTGTCTGTGTAAGTTGTATTTTCAATGACTTTTTCTAAATTATACTCATATTTAGTCAAGTCCATCGTATTAAATGGTTTCCATGCTCTGATTAAAGTATGACCCCTAAGCCCATATTTATTATTATTTTCATGCATTAAAACTTTCATGTCAGCAAGTGATACATCGCTTCTACAAGCATATTTATAAACGATCGTCGTTTCAGTTATTCCATTGCTATCTAGGTCAGTTACGCTATTTGAATTTGGAATAAATTCTACTTCAACATGCATCGGGCAATCTTTTTTAAAATCAGTTATATCCCAAAGGAGCTTAATTACGTTGTTACTTATTACATATTGCTCAGCGAATATTTCTTTACTAACAAATGGTTCTCCATAATCTTGTTCTCTTATAATTGGACCAATTGAATAGGAAATAAATACGTTTTTACCATTATTGTCATTCCATGTCAGAGCTTCAATTAAATCACCTTTAAAATTGATTTCAGTGGGAAGTTCATTAATTTTTAATTTTTCAATTTTAATTTCATTTAATTGTCCAAATGCTATTAAATGTCTTAAGAAAAGTATTATAAGAAAGGATTGATTTTTCATTTCACTTCATTTCTTTTTGTGGCATGTTGCATAACTAGTGGCTATGTGTACCTTATCCGACATTAACTGCTTATAAGCATTTATTTCCGTTTTAAATATTAATTTATTAACAAACAAATTTATAATATATTTTTAAATATGCAAAATACTTGTTAATTTTTATTTATTGTTAATTGAGCATTTGTCATTGTTTATTTTTTGAAAACAAATATTCAATATTTAACAAACAATTAACAATGAGCAAGTTGCGATTCCCTCTTTTTATTGTATATTGTTATCTGATAGTTACCGGATTTAAAAACAAGAATAACGCAGAACATAGCGAAGCGTAACGTCCCGAAGTTTCGGTTTAGAATTTTTAAAGTTTTGCAAAGCAAAACTAACAAAATTCATATCGGAATCACTGCCAGCTCCGATTAAGCAAAGAATATCTTATAATACCGAAAGCATATATTGTTGGACTAATTTATAACAAGTAATGGTATTATTTAACTTTCAATATTTTTAATCTTTTGGGATTTTGTCTATTATCGAAAAGTGTTATCAAATAAACTTTGTTGTTTTCAAATTTATAATAGATGCTCGTCTGTTTGCTAAATAGTGTTTGTCCATAATGTCCGATTTACTCATACCTTTTTTATATTTTTAAGGTATTCGTGAGATCGCTTCGCTAAGTTCTACGTTATTCTCATTTTTAAAATCAGTCATTTACTACAGTAAACTCCT
>MENF01000069.1 GCA_001769035.1 Bacteroidetes bacterium GWA2_32_17 | reverse complement strand
TGAAATTCGTCTTATATCAACTGGATTAATATTTTTTTCTCCGGGTGGTTGGATAGAAGGTTTTAACAAAGTATTTCATAGCAAAAAAGAATTAAATGATTTTCTCTCAAAATACCCTAACATTACAATTCCCAAAGAATAAATAAAAGAAGATAAATGAAAAATGATAGTGCAGCAATACTCGCTATAGCTAACCAAACCTCAAACAAAATTAATTTCAACGGAGACGATGCTATTCAACTTGTAAAAGTATTAGACAACATCTATATTAATATAGACAGCATTGAAGGACTTGGACAAAACCCACACGCTATTTTTGATACTCTTCATCTTGACACCCTTGACCAAATAGGAATTACCAATGTAATACCCGGAAACGGTGGTTGGACAGTGGGTAATAACGGCTCAACAAAAAACTCAACTCTCATTCGTAATTTTGGTGTATCTTCCGGTCAATCTGATTGGGATTGCGGACAAATGCAATGGAGTACTTTACAGCAGGATGATGTTAGCAATTTGGGAATTCATCAGAATGTTTGCGCAGCATTATTAGATGAAGATGTTACTTATTCCATTGCAAATCCAATAGAATCTGGAACAAGCCCAAGATATTTTGAATTTGATATTATGGTGCAAGGCAGCAGTAATGCAACTTATCTTGACAACGCTGCTTTTTATATTCAATATAATTCCACTGCATTTGGCCAGAATATTGTCGCTAATAATAAAATCACAATTACAAAAGGAACGAATTTCAATAGCATTACTTATGTTGACCCCAACTCAGTTGTTTTAGATGATGCTACTGATGTTTTTAATTTTTACTTCGGTTCAGATTATTATGCTGGAACGTGGAATAGAACAAATATTACCACATCACAGCAACAATTGGTTCATATCAAAATTGAAATTGCTAACTGCAATCAAAATACTCAATTGCAATTTATTAATCAGAATCAAACTTCAAATGTATCTTTATATACAGAAAATCCTACTGAAGATTTTTTTGGAACAGTTTATACTTATAATAATACATATTATCAAAATTCCTTAAACTGGGTATTATGCGAAATGAATATTTCTAACTTCACCTCTCCTGTAAATGCAGGTGTTGGTGATATACTTACAATAACAGGGTATAATTTTGGAAATACAAGAGGTAGCGGACAAGTCAAATTTATTAACTCTGACAACTGTTGTTCTGCATATGTTCAAAAATTAAACAATATAGATTATGTCGATTGGACAAATACAGAAATTAAAATACGTGTACCATTTACAGTAGATAGTATTTATAATTTAAACGGTACAAAAAAGAAATCAGGAATTGGTGGAGGGAATTTTATAGTTAAAAATGCTCTCGGTGATTCTGCAATAAGTTCTAATAATTTGGCAGGTAATCCTTTTAAGGTTTATTATTCTATAATAAATACATCTTATACGAATAATGGTTACCAAAAATACAAAGTAAACCTTTTAAATGATAATAATCATGGTGCATATACTATTAGGTTAGATACAAGTTTTAATAGTAATCCTGCTGCTCGCGGCTGTATAATTAAAGCAATTGATGAGTGGTGTATTACAGGTGCTAAAATCTTATTAGGTTCAGATACTTCATTAATATATAATCCTGCTGTAAATGATGGTGTAAATTATATTTTCTTTTCAGATACTTTGCCAAGCTACGTTAATGCTAGTACAGATCAAAATTTTTCGTTGTGTATTGCATCCAATAACACCTATCAATATGAATTTGATATTTCAATTAATAATTCTATTAATTGGCAATATGATACAACAGGTGCTACTATTCAGACTGGAAAATATGATTTTTATGGAACTATGTTACACGAAATAGGTCATGTTATATTATTGGGTCATGTCAACGACCCTGCCGATGTTATGTTTTGGCTTAGTTATCAAGGACTATTAACACCATCTCAACGGGTAAGTCTTCAACTATACACATCTCCTATTGATGGTGGTACTTATTCTGTACAGAGCAGTAAAAATATAGTTTATTATGGTTTATGTAATGTTTCTGCAATTGTACCTTCATATAGTTGTGGTGGCGATTATGGGGTTCATGAGATATTTGATGGCGTTATGAATTTTAATATTTATCCCAACCCTACAAATTATGATTTTATCAATGCTTCGTATGAATTAAAAGATCATACTAATATAAAATTCGTAATTCGTGATTTAACGGGTAGGGTCATTAATGAAAAATATCCCGATAATAGTAATATTGGAAAACATCAGGAACAAATAAATGTTGACAATTTACCATCAGGTATTTATTTTTTAATTCTGAATATTAACGAAAATCAATTTGCATATAAATTTATCAAACTATAATTTTAATTGAGATGAAAAAAATAAACTTAAATTCAAGCAAAATGTTATTTTTGATAACATTTCTATTTCTTTCTATATCATCAGTTGCACAAACGGACTGGGATAGGAAAGTCTTAGATGGATTAATCAATAAATCACCTTACATTTTTATAGGAAAAGCTATTTCCTCTAAGACATTTAAAACTATTGATGGTAGACCTGCTACATCTGTAATAATAAATGTTATGGAAGTAATTAAAGGTAGCATTAATAAAGGTTCGGTTGAAATAGTTTTTCTTTGTAGTGGTTCAATTGATAGCGTTACTAATATAGTGATTGGCAATGAAATAGAAATCCCTGAATCAAATGCTATTTATTTTACCAATAATGCTAGTGAATGGGCATTAAATTCAAAAATACCCAATTCTAATAATTTAACTTTAGACATTAAGTCAATATTGCCATTTAATACTGATAATGAAATAACAAAAATAAATGGCAGGTTTTGGTTGTCTTTTAAAGAAGTAACCGAAGTATATGATTATTTTGATAAGAATTATGGAATAAAGGTTAATAAATCTTTGTACGAAAAAAAAAATGCAGAAGAAATAAAAGAACAGCCAAAAAAATCGATACCAACACAAGAGGAAAATAGTATGAAACAAAAGGAAGATAGTATAAAACAAGTCCAAAATAAACTTTTATACGAGGAGCGAAAAAAGAATTTTCGACAGTATGAAGAACATTTGAAATTAAAAGATGCACAACGAAAGAAAGAAGATAAAAAATAAGAAATGAAATGAACAATGCCAATGCCGCAATACTCGCCGTAGCAAACCAAACCTCTAACAAAATCAACTTCAACGGAGACGATGCCATTCAACTCGTAAAAGTATTAGACAACATATATATTAATATAGACAGCATTGAAGGGCTTGGGCAAAACCCACACGCTATTTTTGATACCCTTCATCTTGACACCCTTGACCAGATAGGCATTCCCAATGTAACCCCCGGAAACGGTGGTTGGACAGTTGATAATAACGGTTCAACAAAAAACTCAACTCTCATTCGTAATTATGGTGTTTCTTCCGGTCAATCCGATTGGGATTGCGGTAAATATCAATGGCAAACTTTGGCACAGGATAATGTTACTGATTTGGGACAGCACCAAAATGTTTGTGAACAACTACTCACTAATGATATTTCATTTTCATTTTCAAATCCAACTGAAACAGGAACAAATCCTAAATATTTTGAATTTGATGTTATAGTGCAGGCAAATAATAGTTCAACATATTTTGATAATTGTGTGTTGTATCTCCTATATAACACAAACGCATTCGGCGAGAGTATCGTTTTTAACAATACAGTTACAATAACAAGGGGAGCAAATTTTAATTCTGCAACCTATATTGACCCCAATTTATACATTGCGGACGATTCAACTTCTGTAATGAGACTTCCTTTTGGCACTGATATATATGGAACTTCATGGAACAGAACACTTGTTACAACTACTCCAAACACATTGCTTCATGTAAAAATAGAAATTCAAAATTGCAACGAATATTCATTGATAAGTTTTATAGATACAAATGCATCCGGTTTGCCCTTGTCCATGTTTTCACTTTATTCTTTAAATGCAAGTGATGATCCAAATACTATATGGAATGTTTATGATAATACTTTTTATTTAAACGACTTAAACCAAGAACTTTGTCCACCGCCCATTATTACCAATATGCTCCCAAATTCAATTACATCGGGAACTAATTCTGTCCTTACTATTCAAGGTTCTAATTTCGGTAACACACGAGGCACAAGTCAACTTTGGCTCTGTGTTGACGAAAATTGTAGTTTTACTATTACGTATTTTGATTATATTGATTACCTATCGTGGAGTAATACAGAAATTAAATTTATTGTACCATCAACAGTTGATACGTTAGATATCTTATATCATTATAAAGGTGTTGGTTCCGGTAATGTTTTTGTATGGAGGAGCGATGGTGTTACAACTGTTCCAAATTCTGTTTCTCATCTTGAAGTATCTTATGCTAATAAGAATAGGTCAATTCGCAATTATACTACAGCATATAAAAAAGTACCTATGAGAGTAATTCCAGATTATGGTGATACTACAAAGTATTTTTATTTAGATACAAGCATTACCAATTCACCCATGAGAGACATTGCCGTAAGAACTGCATTACGCCGCTGGTCATGTAACACATTTATTAACTGGGCAATAAAAGATACCATTATAGCACAAAACTTTGAAGACAACATTTCTGTATTATATATGGACGATAGTTTTCATGGTAATCCATTAGGACGCACATACTTTCCTTCAATCGTTTATTTATGTGCAGACGATAATGGTGATACAATTGGGTATTTTAAAGATATTGATATTGGTTATTCAAGAGATTTTAACAATGTTGGAGAAACATGGCTTTATGATACAAGCTATACACAAAATCTTCTTACAAAACAACATGATTTTTTTGCTGTAGCTCAACATGAACTTGGTCATGCTCATGGATTAGACCATGTAAATGATACTACTGATATTATGAATTATGTATCAAAAATGGGACCTGTTAATTATTATAATCGGTTAGATATATATAGTAGTCCGGATGCAGTAAATGGCGGTAATTATATATTTCAAAAAAGTCAACAAATTCATTCATGTAGTGGTATTACTCAAATGATACCATTTTTGCCAAGTAATTGTAGTTCATATATTAGTGAATTATTTAACAATGATGTTCATTTATTTGCATATCCAAATCCTTTGAACGATGTTTTATATGTTACATATAATCTTAACCGTAGTGCTATTCTAAATTTCACAATGTATGATTATACTGGTAATAAGATTAAACAAATTAATCTGGGTAAACAAAATATTGGTTCACATAATATTAAAATAAATGTCAGCAATATTTCTTCCGGTTTGTATTTTCTAAGTGTTAAAATAAATAACAGAGTTGAAACAATTAAGTTAATAAAAATGTAATCATAATGCCTTTGAAAATATACTATACTTTATATGACAAAATTTCGTTAATATTGCAAATCCTTAAATATGAGAAAATACTTTTTATTATTAAACATTATAACCTTAGGGTTATTTAATCATGCTTCATTCTCACAAGATGTGAACATGCTTAAAAACGCTCCTTTTATCTTTAAAGGAACTGTAGTTTCATTTAAAGCTTTTAAAGCTAAAAATGATAATACTTTATATGCCTCTTATATTGTAAATATTACAGCCATATATAAAGGAGAAAACGAATTAAAAATTGGAACTGTTGAAATGATTACAGAAGCCCCACATGGAATAAATAAGTGGGGTATAATGGATGATGGAGGTTTAGTAATGGGAAATGATGAAGTAGATTTTGCCCCTGAAGACCATAGCGATCATTCTAAGCTTTATACTTTAGAATTTCGTGGTGGTGAGACGGGTATTTTCTTCTGTAATAAAAACAAAGTTTTTTCATCACATGTAAAAAGTGATAATATTGAGAGAAATACGTCGTATGTGTTGGGTTTCACATATGTAAAAACCGATAATGTTGCTATTTTAGAACCTATTTGTAATACTTCTGATTGTTTCTTTTATTATTACAACGGTGTAAGACGTATTGAAAATAGTAATAGAACTGAGGGATTTCTTAGAATAAAAGGATTTGGAAAAGGATTTAATTCCGAAGAAGAATTAATGGAGTATTTAAAAAAGGAAAGCATAATTTCTCAAAATGATAATAATAAAGATACCGAAATAATAGAAAAAACACCATTAAAACAAACACAGGCACAAAAAGCAGAAGCAGATAGTATCAAACAAGTTCAAAATAAACTTTTATACGAACAGCGAAAAAAGAACAACGAACAGTATATGGAACAACGCATGAAAATCAAAGAGGCACAACAAAAGAAAAAAGATAAGAAATAAGAAATGATTTTTTAAAAAATTCTCATAATTTTAATAATTGCTTTGTCCAGTTGGACAAGTGCATTTTCACAAACACGAATACCTTGGACTGAAGGACATACAGAAGGTATGATGAATGGAACACCATATATTTTTGAAGGTGTAGTAATTGATACTATGTATTATAATAATTGTTCATTAGTTGCTGTTAAATTACTTAATGGTTAAATGTCCCCCTTTTTGAAGAGCTTGTCCCGACTGGTCGGGAGGGTAGGGGGATGAGACTTAAAACGGACTAAACGGAAATAATTAAATATGAACACGATATAAAATATAAACAGATGAAACATTCACGACTAAATAAAGACACACGACTTGTTCCGATTGAGCGGAAAGGGAATGATTATATTTAAAAGAATGTCGAATAAGCATTAACGAATAGTTGTTACACAACCTGACAGGTTACGAAGTTCCTGTCAGGTCGTGTATTTAAAAAATATAAGTAATTAATAATGAGATAATAACTAAAATATAAACACATGAAAAAACTCATAATTATAATAGTTGCTTTGCCCTTCTGGATGGGAGCATTTTCACAATCACAAATACCATGGACTGATAAAAATACAGAAAGTATGATGAACGGAAC
>MENF01000068.1 GCA_001769035.1 Bacteroidetes bacterium GWA2_32_17 | reverse complement strand
ATCAAACGGGGTAAATGTAAAATGTTGAATATCCAATGTAGAATTTTAACTGCAACTATTGAGAAAAGACTAACAAGGTACAAAAAACCAGGGGAACTTTTTTTTCAAATGTAGTGAATTTTTAACGGCTTACCCTATACCTTTTATACCCTATACCTTAAACTCAAATGTAATAATTTAACCGTTCAAAGTATAACAACAAAATATTTCCTACTTAAATAATTTTATAGAAATTTTATTGTTACAAAATTTAATATATTTATTATTAGCACTGTATATCCTGTGAGTATTAATATTTTAACTCCATCAAATTCAAAAAATATTGTACGTATTGTTTTTTAAAAGCATTAACACTATATTTTTCTTCAACAGTTTTACGTCCGTTTTTTCCAATGTCATTTCTTAAGCTATGGTTTTCGATAAGTAACGAAATTTTTTCGACCCACTCGTCTTCAGAATTTGCTAAAAACCCATTTTGTCCATCAATAATTATTTCAGAGTTTACACCAACCGACGACATAATTGTTGGTATTTCTAAAGCCATATATTGTAAACCCTTAAAACCACATTTCCCTTTCGACCATTCATCGTTTGGTAAAGGCATAATACCAATATCAATTTCCTGTAAATCGTCAATTTCTTTTTCGAGCGACCAATTTGTTTGCTCAATATTTAATTCGGGCAATGAATATGGAAAATTTACAATTATTTTAAAAGAAATTTTGTCGCTATATTTTATTTTTAATTTTCTTAATACAGGAATAATAGTTTCGAAATGTTTTAAAGTTGTTGATGTGCCAGTCCAGCCAATACAAACAGATGATTTTTTCTGAATTTCAGTTTTTCGCTTATGATAATTAGTATCAATTGTTGTGGGCATAATTTCAATACGGGGATTAAAAGTTTTTGCGTAATTTGATAAATATGTGTTTCCTGCAAGAATTAAATCGGCAATTTTAATTATAGATAAAGTTTTTGATGGCTTTTTTAACCAATTGAGATTAGCATTTCCTTCAGAAGTATCGTTGAGCCAAATAGCATCATCGAAATCAAAAACAATTAATGCGTTTCGTGCGCGTAACATTTTTTCGAATATTGTTGTACCAAGCATAAATGCTTCGCGGTAAATAAAAACTATATCGTAATTTTTGGCTTTTCTTACATCGCTAAGTCTCTTAAAAAAACTTTTAATAAGAATGCCCGCTTTCTTATGATAATTGCCTCGTGCATAAAAAATTTTATCATCTTTTTCTGAAATAATATTTGAATATGTAATCTCGAACCCTGCTTCGGTTAAGGCATTTATATATTGCTCGCATCTAAAACGCTGACCTGGTGAGCGGTTCAAGCGATGTGGAACAATATATAAAATACGAGGCATTAATTTCAGTTATTTTTTTGCAAAATAATTAAAAATTATGCTTTATCTGTTTTATTTTTTAAAAATTCTGCAAGTTTTTGAACTGCAATTGCTCTGTGACTTATATTATCTTTCTGACTTGCATACATTTCGGCAAATGTTTGAGTGAAACCATCAGGTAAAAATATTGAGTCGTAACCAAAACCGCCTTTCCCTTTTTTTTGCTCAATAATTTTTCCTTTTATTATTCCTTCAAAAAAATATTGTTGGTTGTTATATTTTAATGCAATGACGGTTCTGAACAGGGCATTTCTGTTGCTTTTATTTTTGAGTTCGTGTAAAAGTTTATTAATATTGGCTTCCGAATCACACTCATTTCCGGCGTATCTTGCCGAATACACACCAGGTTTTCCGTTAAGCAATTCAACTTCTAATCCTGTATCGTCGGCAAAACAATTGCATTTTAATTTTTCGTAAATAAAGTTAGCTTTTTCCAATGCATTTCCTTCGAGTGTGTTTTGTTCTTCGGAAAGAACGCCTGTAAATCCGGCTTCATTTAAACTTTTAATTTTGAATTTATTGCCAATAATGTTTTGCACTTCTTTTATTTTGTGCATGTTGTTAGTTGCAAAAATTAATTCAAACATATTGTTTCAAGTTTCAAATACCAAGTTCCAAAACTAACAACCAAAAACTTTAAACCAAAAACCTGAAACTTTTTTGAACAATGAACATTTTTAAACAATATTCAATTATTAGTTCCTTTGTTCTAAAACTTTCTTCTCGGCAAGTTTTTTTAATGCTTGTTCCTGAATAGATGTACTAGCAGGTGAATATTTTAAAAATTCCATCGAATAGCTTGCTCTTCCGCTCGAAATATTTCTAAGTTGCGAAGCATATCCAAACATTTCCATTAAAGGAACTAAACCGTTTAATTTTTGTGAACCTTTTCGATATCTTCTCATTGATTCAATTGTACCACGACGTCTGTTAAGGTTTCCAACAATATCACCAATATATTCATCAGGAGTATTTACTTCAATTTTCATTATAGGTTCGAGAAGTGTTGGGTTTGCTTTCATAAAGCCACTTTTAAAACAAATTGAAGCGCAAGTTCTGAAAGCCATATCCGAAGAATCAACCGGATGAAACGAACCATCTAACAAAACAACTTTAACATCAACAACTGGAAAACCAGCCAATACGCCTTCCGAAATGGTTTTTTGAATACCTTTATTTACCGAAATTACATATTCGGCAGGTATTGAGCCTCCTTTAATTTTATCAATAAATTCGTATCCTTTACCAGGATTTGGTTCTAATCTTAATTTAACATTTGCAAACTGACCTTTACCACCAGTTTGTTTCACAAGTTTAAAATCGCAGTTTTGTTCTGCTGTTATTGTTTCTCGGAACGATACTGATGGTTCGTCAATGTTTACATCAACTTTAAATTCATGTTTTAATCTGTCAACAATAATTTCAAGGTGAAGTTCACCCATTCCGGCAATAATTGTTTCGGTAGTTTCGTCATCAAAACGAGTTGTGAATGAAGGGTCTTCATTGGCAAGTTTTCTTAATGCTTCGCCAAGTTTTTCCTGATCTTTTCTAAGGACAGGAGTAATTTTTAACTCAATAACAGGAGGTGTAACATAAATTTTTTCGAGCAATAATGGTTGAGTTACATCGCAAAGTGTGTCACCGGTTTTAGTAAGCTTTAAGCCAATAAGTGCGACAATATCGCCGGTACCAGCTTCATTAATATCAACACGTTCTTTTGCATGAATTTTTAAAATTCTTCCTATTCTTTCGGTTTTGCCTTTTGTTGAATTTAAAACAGGCATACCACTTTTAAGAACTCCCGAATAAACACGGATAAAAGTTTGCTGTCCAACAAACGGGTCATTAATAATTTTAAAAGCAAGAGCCGAAAAAGGTTCTTTGTTTGTAGGTGCTCGTTTTTGAGTTTTTTCCAAATCGTCAACATCAGAACCAACAATTGCACCAACATCAATTGGAGATGGAAGATAATCAATTACTGCATCGAGTAAATTTTGAATTCCTTTATTTTTATAAGCTGCTCCACAAAATACGGGTGTAATTAAAAGTTTTATTGTGGCTTCACGTGCAGCTCGTTTTAACAATTCATTAGAAACAATTTTTTCTTCAATAAATAAGTTCATAATATCATCGTTAAAATCGGCAAGTTTCTCAATTATTAAGTTTCTTGATTTAACAGCTTCAACCTTATATTCTGCGGGTATTTCTATTTCTTTTAGTCCTTTTTCGTCAAATGTATAAGCAGTTTGTTGAACAATATCAATTATTCCATTAAAGTTTTCTTCGGCACCAATTGGTAATTGAAATGGTGTTGCGTTTGCATCGAGATAGTTATTCATCATCGAAACAACTTCGGCAAAATTGGCACCGCTGCGGTCCATTTTATTTATAAAAGCAATGCGTGGAACTTTATAGCGGTCGGCTTGATTCCAAATGGTTTCGGTTTGTGGTTCAACACCGCCAATAGAGCAGAAAACAGCAATCATTCCATCAATAACTCTGAGAGAACGTTCAACTTCCATTGTAAAATCAATATGCCCAGGTGTGTCAATTAAATTTATATTATAATCTTTCCATTTGCACGATATTGCTGCCGAGGCAATTGTGATCCCACGTTCCTGTTCTTGTATCATAAAGTCCATTGTTGCCTGTCCATCGTGTACTTCACCAATTTTACGGGTAACTCCTGTATAAAATAAAATTCTTTCAGAAACTGTCGTTTTTCCTGCATCAATATGAGCGGCAATTCCAATATTGCGTAATTTGTTTAAAGGCATAAATTTATTAAATGTTTAGAATGAACTGTTTCTGAAATATTTTGTTTGATTTTTTCAATCTGCAAAGGTCTGATTCTTATTTGATAAAACAATATAAAATATTAAAAAATAATCACAATTTTGACGAATGGCTATATATTTATAATGAAACGTTGTAAATTCATACATTTAATAATAAGGTATAAGGAAAAAATGTTGGGGTATAATTACTTATCATACCTTTATGCTTTTATACCTGCAATAAAATATATGGGTTGAGCCAGTTTTCGGTATAATCCTAAGCTGAATTTGAATGTTTTAGGATAACTATTAATATAAATGCGAATATAACCAGATTTATTGCTTCACAAACTTACAGTTATATACATTATTATTTGTTATAACTTTAATAAAATAAGTGCCGGGGTTAAGTTCAGAAACATCTACTTTTATAGTGTTGTCATCATTTTTATAATCACAAATAAATTCTTTGCCATCGGCAGAAAATATTTGAATTTTACAAATATTGTTTAACAAATTATAAAATGTTAAATTAATTAAGTCATTTGCAGGATTAGGTGATACAGTTAGTTTAGTGTTGTTATTTTCGTTAATTTCTGTTGTAGAATTTATTTTAATCCAAATTGGATTTGTGTAACAATTAAACGTATCGTAATTTTTTTTATAAATATTTGACAAGCTTCCGTAATTTTTTATTGTTGTTAATTGTGCCCTGATATAAAAATATTTATTGTTTTGAATGCTATCAGGAAAAAGTTGCTGAATTAAAGTATTAAAATTAATTTGAAATGTGCCGGTAAAAACAGGCAACGAAACCGAAACTTCATTAGTTTCGTTACCGCCAAATAATAATATTTCGCTTACCGAACCAAACTCTGGTGTATTAACAACATCGAAATTTACAAACCAGTTTATTAAATCAGATAAATTAATAATTATATCATCGCCTGAAAAAACATTATTATTGCTGTTATTTGTTAAAACAGTATTAATAATTGGTCCCGAAGATAAAACAGAATGTCCGTTTTGCAATGCTTCAAGCACATGCTTACCATTTAATCCCATTCCTTGCGGGCAATATACAAGAGTTGACAATCGTCCAATTGCATTATCGTTTACATTTCCTATAAGCCCACCAGTTAAATCGGTATTCGAATAATTAAACGAACCATGAGCATCGCTACCAGCTTCCATATAAAATTTCCAATATTGTAATAAATCATTTTGATTTTTCTGAATTAACCCGCGCCTTAAAATTGCTTTATAAACGTCAAGATTTTGGTTAAATCTGTAATCGTGCATAATTGGGTCGGTATAACTTAATTCCGAAAAACCACTAATTCCAGAATCGTACATTACATTCCAAGGATTGTTTTCGCTACTGATGCAACTTATAGTATTTCTTAAATTCCACAATTGTAATCCACATAAATAAGGCGAAAACAAAGTCGAATCGGTATAAGAAAAAATATCGGAACCTGTGTTTAAGTCGTTTGATATAACCGTTCCCATTGAAGGATGTGGCGAACCGTTCGATGGGAAAATTGTGTCAGACAAATTCCAAACACTACCATTAACAATAACAGATAATTTATCTTCTTCAGCAAAAGGATGAGCAGCATAACAGAAACCATTATATTTTTTTAAAGAATCGAGCATCATATTAATATTTACCGATGAAGATTGCATGTCGCCGTTGCCATCGCCAATATATTGAAGCGAAAAAGGAGCAGAAGAATTTGGGTAAATAAGAGCATGTACAGTATTGCCAGCAGAATTATTAACCGACATTTCCATTCCACGAATTAGTACGAATGAGCTATCCTGTATATTCAAATTTGAAATAATGTTTCCTAATCGGCTCCAATTATCACTCATACTTACGCTATAATTATCGAAATCGCAGCTATGGTCGGTTGTTGTAATCCATTCGAGTCCAGTAGCGGAGCCATAATATTTTACAGCATCGACTGGTAATCCATTTTCGGCTAAATTTTGTGTAAAAAAAGTGTGATAATGAGTATCGCCTCTATACCAATTAGTTAAAACTGGTAATAAGTAATCGCTTCTAAAAATGCGCAAATAAACATATTGGTCGGTTTCGTAATCCAAACCAAAAGTAACTTCTACGTCAATTATGTCATTATAATTTTGTAAATATTCGGGAGGAATAACTATGGTAAAATAAAAATATCTATTTGTAATATCAACTATTGGAGTAGGTGGAATTCCCCAATTTGTGTCAGAAGTAAAAGTAATTGTATGTATCGAACTTGAAGTTGGTAAACCATTGTCAACCGACTGGCTACCCCAAGTTGCATCATCAATAGATTTGTGTTTAAAAAGAGAGAGAAATTGCAATTGGTTATAACTATTGAATAAAATTGGTTGATTAAAAGTTGTATCTGAAGCATTTTTTAATTTAATATCAATGTACGCAAGCTCATTATTGCAACCGCTACATTCCGATTCGTGAATGTAAAAATAAATTGGTAACGATGCCAAACTGCCACTATTATCTAACTTTTTCATTCTAAATGGAGCATCTGCAAAAAGTTCGGAACCTAATGTATTATTCTGTTTGGTAACGTTTTGTGATTTTAAGTTTAATGTGGATAGAAAAAACAATAATATATACATTAAGCGAATTAACATGAGCGTAGAATTTTTATTTGCTAAAGCAAATATACGGAATAAATAATAAATATAATAAAAACGGGAAAAATGGGTTAAAATTATTTTGATGTGCTAAAAAACTTTTGTAATTAAGTCCCGCTGGGCATACGCGTCAACTTAAGCTCTATTATTCTGTTATTCAGATGTTTTCTTTTTTTTTACTTTTTTAACGACTGACT
>MENF01000067.1 GCA_001769035.1 Bacteroidetes bacterium GWA2_32_17 | reverse complement strand
TAACTCCCCTCTCCTTTGGAGAGGGGTTGGGGGTGAGGTCATAATGAAATAAAAAACTTAAATTATGACGTTTCAAAATTTGTATTATAAATATTTTTTTTATCATCTCAATAATAAAATATCGCCAATTTTTTCAACTTTTCGTCCATCAACAAATACTGCTGCTGCTTTAAAAACATACACATCTTCCTGACATAAATGTCCTCTGTAATATCCGTCCCAACCAATGTCAATATCATTTGTTTCAAAAATTAATTCGCCCCAACGATTAAATATCGTCATTTTAAATTCTGATATTCCGGTTGCATAAGGGAAAAATACGTGATTTGTTAAATCGTTTGCATCATATTTACCACCTGTTGAATTGTTTATATCTGGTGTAAAAACATTAGGAAAAACAATATCACCTGTTGCATTTACGCTTATTGAAGCAGAATCAACGCAACCATACATGTTTGTTGTAAACAAAGTAATTAAATATTGTCCCAAATCATTGTAATTATGTGTAGGGCTTGTTTGAATGGAAGTACTTCCATCTCCGAAATTCCATAAATAAGCTGTCCCTCCAATTGATGTGTTAGAACATACTACAGGGTCATTAGGTAAATATAATGTTGTAGCATTTACTTCAAACGATGCATCAGGTATTGGAAAAACATAAATTGGTAGTGGATAACCTGCCGAACTTGAAACACAACCACCTGAAGTTTCAAGATTTAACCAAACATAAAATGTGTCGGCTGTTTCAAATATATGAGTCGGGTTTTGAAGTATTGACGAAGTACCGTCACTAAAATGCCATGTCCACGAATTAATATCATCAGTACTAAACGAGCTATCTGTAAAGTTGATGGTTAATGGTACACATCCCTGTGTAGCATCGGCAAAAAAGTAGATAGTTGGTGGTGGTGCAAAATAAACAGGAACCGAATCTATTACAGAAAATCCGCAAGTGTTTGTAACCGTAAGCATGTAAGTGGTTTCTTGTGTTGGGACAACAATAAATGGTCCCGGTCCCGGTCCTAATCCATCACTCCAACTATATGTTATTGTATCAAAAGAGCTAACTGTTGCGGTAGCGTAAACTGAAGTCGGAGTTCCGGCACAAACAGGTGAATTTGCAAAAACATCAACATTTTGCGGAAATAAAGTAAGCACATTAACAGTAATAGTATCTTCAACTCCCTGACAACCACTTTGGTCGTAAGCATTTACTATATAAGAAGCTTCGATGCCTGGTGAAACAATTTTTGAAGCTCCCAGTCCCAGTCCCTGATTCCAGAAAAATAAATAATTTCCACTTCCACCCGAAGCTGATGCGGTAATGGTTACAGAGTCTCCTAAACAAATGATAGTTTGACCTGTAACATACGCAATTATTTGAGATGGATTAATAAAAGAGACCCCAACTGTATCTGTACAACCATTATTATCTGTTATTGTAACAGTATAATACCCTGAAGATAAGTTTGTTACAACTTGTCCGTTTTGTTGAGGGGTAGTACCCCATAAAATTGTATAAGGCGGAGTTCCACCTGTTGCGCCGGTTGTTGCAATTCCATTTGAATCATTGTAACAAGAAATATCGGTTTGTGAAACAATTACTGCAGAAAGTGCTGTAGGTTCGGTAATAATAACGGAAGTTGAAATTATACATCCATTTGCATCTGTTATAGTTATACCGTAAGTTCCCGCTATTAAGCTTGTATCAGTTTGAGTCGTTTGTCCATTATTCCAATTATAGTAATAAGGCGAAGTACCGCCGGAAACATCTGCTGATGCTGCACCTGTATTGGTTCCATTACAACTTACGGATAAATCTTCGGATGCTGTAACATATAAGGTCTGAGGTTGATTTAAAGTAATAATTGCAGAAGTCTGGCAGCCGTTAATATCTGTAATTGATACTGTATATGTTCCTGCTATTAAATTTGTTGCTGTTGGATTAAACTGGCTTGCAGGAACCCAAACATAAGTATAAGGTTCTGTACCTCCTGACACTATGGCGGTTGCAGAGCCATCTTCAAAACCATTACACGAAATATTTTGACCGGAAACCGTTACACTTAATAGCTGCGAAGGTGCATGGATTATAACTGAAGCCGTATCAAAACAACCTCGGGAATCTGTTACTGTAACAAAGTAAGTTCCTTCAATAATACCTGTAATTCCAGGAGAGGTAGCGCCTGTTGACCAAATATATTGATATGGAGGAACACCACCACTTACAGATGCTAATGCAGTTCCGTTACTTCCGCCAAAACAACTTACATTAGAAAAATTTGTTATAGAAATATTTACTGCTGATGGTTGTGAAAGTATAACCGGTACAAAGCTTTGACATGAATTTTGGTCGGTAACGGTTACATAGTAAATGCCCGAATGAAGATTTGAGGCAGTATCATCTGTTCCGCCAATAGGCGACCAGTTGTAGTAATACGGAGGAGTTCCGCCGTTTGCCATAACCCAAGCTAATCCATCGTTTCCATTGTAGCATTGAGGATTTGTAAAACCAGATAAAATAGATGTTAAATATGCGGCGGGTTGTGATAAAAATACTGAAGCACTTCCCGAACAACCTTTCGAGTCTGTTACAGTAACATAATGGTTACCTGCCGATAAACCAAATGCAGTTTGTGAAGTTGCTCCTCCGGGCGACCATTCAAAATAGTATGAAGGAGTTCCACCCGAAACACTTACAGTTGCCGAACCGTCATATCCGCCAAAGCAACTCACATTTTGAAAAGTGTTTATTGAAACTACAAGTGGAGTCGGCTCTGCAAAAGTTACAAAAGAAGAATCCTGACAACCGTGAAAATCTGTTACAATAACCTGATAAACTCCCGGCGATAATGCTATCGGATTAGGTATTGTAGAACCATTCGACCATAAATATGTGTAAGGAGCTGTTCCTCCGTTTACCGAAAGATTTACAGAACCATTGTTGGCACCTGTGCATGTAATGTTTATTTGGGTCGAAGAAATTGAAATAGCAAGTGGTTGGGTAATTTCCGGATTTGTAACAGCCACTCCCTGACATCCGAGTATATCCGAAACTAAAACCACAAAAGTTCCTGCTCCAAGTCCCGTACCTGTTGAAGTATTTCCACCATAAGGCGACCATGAATATGTGTATGGAGGCGACCCTCCTGACACTGAAACAGTTGCAGTACCATCGTGTTCACCAAAACAAGACACATTCTGAATAGAATCCATTGCTACCGTTGGTCCTGAAATATCATTTAGTGCAACTGTTGCAGTTTGGCTGCATCCCAAAGCATCAGTAATAGTAACATGATACAAACCAGAAGCGAGACCAACTGCTGTAGAAGTTACTTGTGCTGACGGATCGCTCCATAGGTAATAATATGGAGGTGTTCCGCCTATTAAAGTTACTGTTGCACTTCCGTTTGAAGTACCGCATGTAGAGGAATCTGTGCTAGTTGTAATAAGAATTCCGCCGGGTTGTGTAATCGAAATGGAATTTAATAGTGAACAGCCGTTTGCATCGGTAATTGTAACAAAGTATGTTCCTGCTCCAATGTTTGAAATAGTTTGAGATATACTGCCCAAAGGTTGCCATAAATAACTATAGGGAACGGTTCCACCTGTTGGGTTTGCAGTTATACTTCCTGTTTGTTCTCCATAACAATTAACATCAGAATGTAAAAAAGTGGCATTTAAGCTTGATGCGGGCTGAGAAACAAAAACATTTAATTGAGATACACATGCATTAGCATCTGTAACTGATACAGTATAATTACCTGCCTGTAATCCGGTTGCTATAGGAGAACTTCCACCGTATGGTGACCATTGATAAGAATACCCGGGAGTTCCACCTGTTACCGAAATGCTTGCAGAACCGGCTGTACCGCCGAAACACAAAACATGTGTAACATTAGTTAACGCAATATACAATGGAGGAGGCTGAGTAATTGTTGCAATTACAGTCTGCTGACATCCATTATTATCAGTTACGATTATTGTATAATTTCCAGCAGTTAAATTGTTTGCGTTTGGAGTATTTCCGCCGTATGGTGACCATTGGTAAGCATACCCCGGAATTCCACCTGTTACCATAACAGATGCAGAACCATTATTTCCACCGTAGCATAGAACATTATTAGTTGAAAGATTTATTGATAAAGCAGGAGGTTGTGTTATTAAAACAGCTGTATTTGCCTGACAACCATGAGAATCGGTTACAGTTACAAAATAAGTTCCCGCAGAAAGTCCCGAAGCTGTTTGGGAAGTTCCTGCACCTGAAGACCAGTTATAATTATAATTAGGAGTACCTCCTGTAACTAATAGTGTTGCCAAACCATCACTACCTCCTGCACAAGAAACATTTATAGAAGTGTTTATTATTGCAGTTAGTAAATCCGGCGTTTTTACTGTATCAGATATAATTGTTTGGCATCCATTGGCATCCGTAACAGTAACATTGTAATTTCCTGCAGTTAACCCGGTATTGTTTATTCCTGAAAAACCATTTGACCACAGAAATGAATAATCCGGAGTTCCGCCAAAAGCAGAAGCTACTAATATCCCATCTGATAAACCAAAACAAGAAACATCAGTTGCAGAAATTAAGGCAGTAAGTGGTTGAGGTTGAGTAATAGTAACTGATGAAGTTTTTGTGCACCCGTTTCCATCTGTTACTGTAACTGTATAAATGCCTTGCGACAGACCTGTTGCAGTTTGTCCTGTTTGCGCATTATTCCAAATGTAAGAGTATGGTGGAACTCCAACTATTATATTTACTGTTGCCGTTCCGTTACTCCCACCATAACAGTTCACCTGATTTGCTGATATTGCAAGATTTCCCTGAAAGGTTACAAAATTAATTGTAATTGCATCGGAATCGGCAGGGCAGGTTCCATTTCCGGTAGTAACTAACATAAGTTCTACTGTTCCTGAAATAACTTCAGTGGAAGAAGGAATATATGTTGCATTAAGCCAAGTATTTGATGGTGAAAAAATACCCGTTCCTCCCAACCAGATTCCTCCTGTAGCTGCGGTTACCAAACCAGTTAAAGTAACATTAGGATTTGTGTTACATAATGTTTGGTCTGGTCCGGCATTTGCGGTAATTGCTATTGAATTAGCTGTTATAGTAGTTGCAGCAACAGCAGGTGCACATCCCGAAGCATCATTAACTAATAAAGTATAATTTCCGGCACCTCCCGTAATACTTTGTGTTGTTGCACTAGTATTCCATAAATATGTATAAGGTGGTGTACCTCCTAAACCTGAACCAGTAATAGTAACACTTGTTTCTCCATAACATAGTGTAGGATTTGATGGGGTTATTGTGGCTGAAAGCGGCGGGTAAATAAAAATATAAATAGAGTCGGTATTAATATATGTGCCACCTATAATATGAACTGTGTACCAGCCATTTTGAGCGGGTACAAACGAAGGAGGATTGTAATCATTAAATGAAAACCCGTTATATCCGGTCCACCAAACAGTTTCAGTCTGAGGGCAAGTAATTATTACATTGTCAATTCCCCAGTGGTCGTAGTTGTTGCCTGAAGTATTGGATTGATACCATCTGAATTGAATATTTGCACCTCCTACAGGAACATTTGCACAGTGATTATGCCATGTTGTAAGATTAGGGTCATGTCCACCATTTGGTGCCCAATACTGTATATCTGTCCATGTTGCACCACCATCATTTGACCATTGAAGATGAACACCTTCCTGAGGCAAATCGGGACCTTCGCAAGGAGAAGGAACACCTTGAACAGAATAAATCATATCAAAACAAATTGTACAAGAGGTGGTAACTGAAAATGGAATTGTAACTAATTCACGAGGAAAGTTAGAAGCAGGACCAATCCACAAACACCCACTGCCATCGGGACCAAAAGTACAAGGGTTATTAAACATTGGCGTAGCATTGGAATACCATCCGTTTCCAATGCTTCCATCATTAAAATTATTAGTCATTAAATATAGGTCGCAACCGCCTGTTGAGTTAAAATCAACAGGGTTCCCACTACATATATATACGGTATCGTTATTAATATTATTTGCAGTTGCAGTAATATTGCATTGGGAATATGCAAAATTTATAAAAAGAAATAACAACGTATAAACTATTAAAAAAAATTTGATAATATTTTTAAAATAACATTTCACAATAAGGTTTATTTTATTTCAATGTTAAATAATTCATATTTCGTTAAAATTGGTTTATCCTTATAATTTAAAAATCTGCTAAAAATTCTGAAAGTATCGTTATTGTCTTTACAATCTCCTTGTTTTTGCTGATTTGGCAAAAGTTTTGTTTCAAACGATAGTTCGCTACTATTTTCATCACAATTCACACAATTTCCATTATAATATAATTTTTCGTTCCAGCTTATTGTTTTGCTTTGCAAAGATGTGTTTAAAAATTTTAATAAAATATATTCATAATGAAGACCATTAGCATTATCATGGCATTCGATATGGCGAACAAATATTTGAACGTTGTTTATTTCATTGTATAAATCCCATTCGTAGCTTGGTGCGGAAACCGTTTTAGAAGAGTTTTGAGAAAATAAAGAGATAGATTGAAGTAAGGTTAATTCAAAAATAATAATTATTGATAGTATATTTTTTTTCATTGTGTATTACTTCTGATGTTTTTTACGCAAATTTAGTTTATTAGTTATTAAAACGATAAATTTTTTTAATATCAACGTGACAAATGTTATAGTTTGATTATTAGGCTATACATATATCCGATCAGTATTATTTGTTGTTTTTGTTTATATACTCCTACAAATTATTGTATTACATATAGTTTTAATGTCGGAAAGAGTTCCAACATGGGCAGAAAATTACTAAAACTTTGGGCAAGGAATAATTTTGGTGCGGTGATGTTTGGCTTTTTTAGGATTATAAAACTGATAGATAAGCGAAATTTCATGCGAACCACCCGAAACCATTGTAAGTTTTGAAATCGTAATATCGAAACTATATCCGATGGTCAAATCTTTATAAATAAAACCAACCATTAATGCAACTGCATCATGGTTTGAATATCCCGGTTTATATGATTTGAATAATGGTAATCCCCTGTACCAAGCACCTACAAAGAAATTTGTTTTTTTATAATATAAACCAATATCCCCTTGGTCAAATTCTTTTTGAAAACG
>MENF01000066.1 GCA_001769035.1 Bacteroidetes bacterium GWA2_32_17 | reverse complement strand
ATCATAAATGATTTTTTTAGCCACTTTTTAACTTTGTGAACTTGGCGGCTTTGCGAGACAAATTTTTTACTTGCGTAACATGAGTTAATTATTTTTTAATTTATCCCATTCAGCCATTCTTATCATAATTTTTTCATATTTCTCTTTCATTTGTGGGAGAGTACAAGTAAAATTATTTGTAATGAAGGCAAAAATTAAGGTCTTACCGCTTTTAGTATCAACATAACCTGCATAACTCGAAACTCTTGACATAGTACCGCTTTTTGCAAAAACTCTTCCTTCGGCAGATGTTTTTTTCCCAATACGTCGCATTGTGCCGGTTTTGCCCGATTCGGGTAAAGTGTTTTTAAAAGCTTGGTAATGCTGACTTTTGTTTTTCATGTACGATAAAATGAATGCTAAATGATATGCAGATATTCCGTTATAGCGACTAATACCACTGCCATCATTAATAAATAAACCATCTACATTCATTTTTTTACTGCTCCAAAACGAAATTTCTGAATTAATTCCTGATTGTCGGTTTCCAATTCCACTTCTTCTTAATCCCAAATGTTTTAAAATATGTTCGGCAAATAAATTTCGGCTAACTAAATTTGTTTCAGAAATTATAGAGTAAAGCCGTGATGAATAAGTTGAAATAATTTCTTTTCGCTCACCAAGATTTTCTTTATTAGTTAATTTTAATTCTCTTACGGTTGTTGCTGTATCGCAAACTTTTACACCATTACGTTTTAACCAGAAATTTAATTGATAAGCCGCTGCAAGAGCAGGGTCGGGCATTACTCCAACCATCATAGAATTACCTTGATTATGAGGATAATAACCCTGAATATCATAATCTTTTCCATAAGGCATTCCTAAAAAATAAGTTTCGAGTTCGCTAATGTTTGCCGAAGATGAAAAGTTGTTAAATCTTATTCCAGGTATATATGGTTTCATGTTATTATAATTTGAATATATTGCAGTTCTGCTACTTGGATTAAAATCAAACTCAAAAGTATTGTCTTTAAAACTTAAACCGCTTGCTGGCTGACAATAATAGTTTTCTATTTCGCCATAACTCCATGTAGGGCAGGCTAGTTCATCTTCATAAATAGATGCATCACCAATCATATATCCGCTTATCGAATCAATTCCAAGATTTTTTATGGCATTTCCCCAACGGTTAACAATATTTGTTTCATCGTTTCGTCCTAAAGTCGGGTCGCCGCCGCCTTTTATAATTATATTACCATTTAATACATGACCTTCTGAAATTCTTCCATTGTATTGTAAGGTGGTTTTAAATGACATGTTTCCCCCTAATAATTCCAAAGCTGTAGCCGTTGTTACAAGTTTTAGTACTGATGCAGGAACAAGACTAATTTGTGCATTATGTTGATAAATTATATTTTCAATAGAATCTTCGGCAATTATAATACCTACTGAAGAGTGTATAAGTGAACTATCGGTTAAAAAATTTTCGATTTCAAATTTTAGCGAGTCTATTAGCTTTAATTTTATTGAATCTGATTTTACAGATATCTTTTCTTGTTTTAAAATATTTTGCTTTGGCTCGTTGTTACACGAAATAAAAATTAAAGCAATAAATATGTATATAATGTTTTTAAAAATTCTCATTAATTGTTTGGTTTAATTTTGCAAAAATAAAAAAATAAATGAAAATAAAGGATTTCTATTATTTTATGATGCTTTTACCATTCTAGTACGAAACAGTATATGCCCCAGTTACTTCGCAATTTATGCGAAAATTTTCAGCATCAGATTTTGTTGCAAAATTTGGCTAAATAATATTTTGATGTGTTGGGTGATTTTTTTAATGTCCCGATAGGGACAAAATACTTGTAGTGAGCTTGCCGAACTATTGGTAGAATTAATTTCCACCCCAAATAAAGTGTCACTTCCTTCGTCAGTGTAAACTCCGGTACGAAATAATTGCTCAATATTCTATAGGTTTAAAAATAGAGCGTTCATCAAATTTTATTTCAAAGGCATTTAAAAATTCCCTGTATTCTTCGAGAAATGTTTTTTTTTCTGTTCTTCTTGCCTTTGTATAATTATGTGATTGCCTGTTGTTTATATTTCGTCCCTGACGGGACTTTGGTTAATTAAACGTTTTATTTTCTACCATTATATTGTTCCTAAAGGAACAAAAAAAATATTTAACTTGTAAAGCTATTTTTCCACAGTATCTTAAAATAAAAATTAAGCAAAGTTATAATTTATTTATATCTAACACATCAAAATATTATTTAGCCCAAATTTATATAAAAAATCATTATTAATTAAATAAATTATAATTTTGTGTTAATTAAAATCAATTTATTATGAAAAAACTTTTTACTATTTCAATTGTTACAACAATGTTTTTTGCAACAATTAACTCTAATGCACAGGCTCCAAATCCACTTGGTATAGCCGATTTTCCTCAACCATTAGACAGTATTTTTATTAAAGAAAGTACTATTCCACCAACTGAAACTTTTGCAGATTCAACTAGTGCCAACGATTCGCTTTCAATTGACCGCACTTTACAAAAAGCCATTCAATCACTTGGCGATAGTTTTATGGATACTATTCAAACAGGTGGTGCAGATCTTAATTGGCAACTTGTTACTTTTTACTATACACCGCTTCCAAACCCAAACAATTGGAATAAAGTTTGGAACGCTCCCAATATTTATGTTCCCGGAGCTACCGCTTTCCCAACTGCAAATGTTTATTATCAGGGGATTACATCAGGATTAACCACTTATAATTTTTACCGAAATGATACTAATGGTTTTTTTGAGCTTGGAAGCAGAGTTATGGCTGCAACTCCTTACAACATGACTAATACTCCCGCAAAACCTTATGCACTTTATCCGGTTGATTATGGTACGCCTGCAAACATTGTAGGACAACATATTACCACTACTGCAAGTACCATGTCAACTGCTTCTGTTTATGATGTTACGGTTGATGCTTATGGCACAATGACAATAGTTACAGGTACTTTTAGCAATCCAATATCTACCGTTTATCCTAATTGCACACGTTTGGTAACATACAGCATTGATACAATGGATGCAGGTTCGGGAATGTTTTTTTATGTGGAATCTAAATTTTATAATTGGTACACTCCTGGAGTAACAGAACCTATTGTTACCTATTCAGTAGCACAGGTTCGCAATAACATCGACCCCTTGTACTGGTCGTTTGACCCGGGTTTGGCATGGCACGACGAAATTGAAATGTCATTTGGTACTCCCTATGTCACTACGGGATTTTTCTCACAGACATTGCAGGATAAAAGTTGTAGCATCTTTCCAAATCCATCTAATGGCATATTTACTTTAAGAATTGGCAAAGAAATTAATTCATTAAATAAGGTTGAGGTTCTAAATAATCTGGGACAAATAGTTTATCAAAATTTAGCTCCACAAACCGGCGAATTGCAAATCAATCTTTCGCAATTAAATAAAGGCGAATATTTTGTAAAAATGTATTTTGGAGAAAAGCGTGTTACTAACAAAATTATTGTAAAATAATTCACGTTTTTTATTGTTATTAGTAACGGAGAGAAGAATATATAGATTCTTCACTCCGTTTTTTATATTTACCTTATTTAAAACATCTATGAGCGTGTCCACTCCGAAAAAGAATATTTACTAAAAATCTTATTTGACTCATATTACGCAAATACATTTTAACCACAGAGTTCGCATAAGTTTTTACACATAGAACCGCTGGGTTTATTTTTCAATTATTTCGTTCTCTGTCATTGTATTTCTCTGCGGCACTCCGCTATTAAAATTTACTTATTAGGTCTTTCGTACTGGCAACAGCCATGAAGTTTAGAATAAACTACATCATCGGCTTTTTCTAAATCGGTATCGTGTCCAACTATAGCAACGGCTTTGTGAATATCTAAAACTTTAATTTTTGAAGCATCGAAAGTAACCGTTAACATAGCATTATCGCTGTTCCATTTTGCTTTTGACACGCCATCAACAGATTTTGCTGCTTTTTCAATACGGGTTTGGCACATACCACAATTGCCATAAACTTTAAACTTTTCAGTTTTTGCTTGTGCAAATACTGTCATTGTTCCTATTAAGAACATACATACTAAAATTAAACTTTTGTTTTTCATGATAAATTTATTTAAATGATTAATAAAAAAATTACTTGTTTCTATACTTACAACATTCAGGCAATTTGTTATAAACTTCATCCGGTGCTATTTGTTTACCATTATCGTGTCCAACTGCAGCAATTGCTTTTTGAATTTTTAATTTGTTTATTTTACTTTTATCAAACGAAATATTTAATACTTTTGATTTAATATTCCATTCTGTAAAATTAACACCGGGTATTTTCTTTGAAGTAGATTCAATTCTGTCTTTACACATCTCGCATAAGCCGTTAACTTTAAAATTTGCATGTTCAATATTTTCATCCATCTTCATGTTTTTCATTTCTTTTTGTTCTTTTGAATCAGAATTGGAACTTTCGCTCATATCCATTTCCTGCATTGAATTGACTTTAGTTCCTGCATTATCATTCATCATCGAAACTTTACCAGCTAATTGTGCAGCTGCATCAACACTAAATGTACCATTTGTTACAACTTCTTCTCCATCAGATAAACCTTCTACAATCTCGTAACTGTTTTGTAAATAGTTACCTAGTATAACCTCACGCATTTTAAATGTAGGTTCTGTTGTGTTTAGAATTTTAACATAAACAATAGACCGTTTACCTGTCCATAAAATAGCCGATTGCGGTACAACTATAGCATTTCCTTTATGTTCTAATTTCGTTTTTACAATTCCTGTGGCAAGCATTTCGGGTTTAAAATTGCCCGAAGCATTGTATAGCTCTATACGAACTTTTGCAATACGCGTGATAGGGTCAATTACAGGGTCAATAAAGGAAATATTACCCGAAAAATCTTTACCTGGAATTGCTTGTAAGGTAAAATTAACTTTAGAACCAATTTTCATCCATGACAAATCATTTTCGTAGGCATCAAAAACACCCCAAAGCTGATTTAAATCAGAAACCTCAAATAAAGGAGTTCCAGTTTGTACATAATCGCCTAAATTTATTTTTCTATTTATTATAACTCCCGATACAGATGATACTACATCAAAAACAGATGTTATTTTTTTCGATTTTTCAATTTCTTCAATTTGATTATCAGTAAGTTTCCATTGTTTCAATTTTTCTTTTGCTGCTTCAATTATTTGCGGTTGAATATCTTTCAATTTTAATGCTTCAAAAAGTTCTTGTTGTGCTGTAATTAATTCCGGGGAATATATGCTGGCAATTATTTGCCCTTTGTTAATTTGTTCGCCGGTAAAGTTTGTAAAAAGTTTCTCAATTCTGCCAGGGATATGTGCAGGAATAGTTTTTATTAAACGTTCATCTGCCTGAATTTTACCATAAAGTTTTACATCTTTTACAAGTAATTGTTTCGAAATAACAGTAGTTTGAATATCGGCAAGTTTAACAGCTTCATCAGTCATTTCAATTGCATCATCATCAATTATGCTTGTATTTTGTTCTAAAGGTATTAGATCCATAGCACAAATTGGGCATAATCCTGGTTTGTCCATACGTATTTGAGGGTGCATTGAGCAAGTCCATATTGTGCTTTTTTCTGTATTTTGTTCTTTGTTATCAATCATTGTATTTCCTGAATGATAAAAGAAAAGCCACCCCAAAAAAAGTCCTGCAATTAAAAGCAAAGAATTTTTAAGATATTTATTTAAAATTAGTTTTTTAATGTCCATATTGTTTTTATTTATAATTAAATCCCGATAAATAAAGCAGTTGAGCAATTAAAGAATTTTTATCTATAACAGCTTGTATTTTTTTTAGTTCATAGTCTAATAACTGATTCTCCATTCTCAAAATTTCTTCAAAATCAGTTCCATTAGCAGAGAACGAAGTAATTAAAATATTTAAACTATTTTCGGCTAAATCTGATTGTTTTGCATAAAGTGTAATTCTTCGGTTTGCGTCATTATAATTTTGTATAGTTTGTTGAAATTCAAAACGTAAATCATTTATTACACTTTGTGATAATTTTGCAGAAGCGTCGCGAAGTAATTCGGCTTCATGTATCATTGAATTATATTTCTTTCTGTAAATTGGTAAAGTAACTGCTAACATTGGCATTATCATATCTTTCCCATTCATCATACTTGTGCTACTTGACGATTTGTTAATTACAGAATAATTAACACCAAGCCCAATCATTGGGTAACTCATTTTTTTGAGCATTTTTGCACGGGCATTATATGCAACAGAATCGGCAAGATACATTTTTACCATTGGGTTATTGGCAATGCTATCAATTAAAGAATTAGTGTTAATTGGTAATTCGTCTTCGATTAAAGTATCCTGAATAAAAACTTCAGTTTCGGGCAATCTGTTTAAATAACGGTTAAAACTTACCTTTTCAGTTTTAAGTTTATCATTGAGTAATGCTAAATTATTTTCGAGTAAATTTATTTCTATCTGAATTCTGAACAAATTAACCATTTGATTTTGACCACCTGACGACATTGAAGAACCTGCCGAGCTCATTGATGAAGAACTTGATGCAGACGAAGAATTGGCATTACCTGATTGCGATTGATTTCCCATACTTCCCATTGCAGAACTTCCTGAAGTTTGATTATTTGAACCTGTTCCCATTGATGCTCCGGTTGCGACAGAACTATTTCCGGAATTTGATTTGTACTTTATTAAAACAATTTGTTCAATAGTTTTTAAAATTTTGAGATTTTTTCCAGTAATCTCAATATCCTTTTTTATTTGAAATAAGTTATAATAAATCACTTTAGTATTATAAAACAACTCGTTTCTGTAATTAATAAAATTCTCGAAATTTGAAATTGCCATCTTAGATGCTTCGTCTTTAGCGCTTTTAAGAGTTCCGAACCAAGGAAACATTTGCATAAGCTTTATGTCGGCAATTTGATTTCCTGCAACCAATTCCATTGGCTTTAAATAAAATCCTAATTCTAATTGCGGGTCGGGTAAAGAGCCGGCAGGAATAATTTTTTCGAGTGATGCTGAGTATTTTAAAAATTCCGTTTTAAGTCCGGGATTATTTTCGGCAGCAATTTTAAGGTAATACGAAAGCGAATCGTTGCTTTTAGCCATTATATAATGTTGAGACATTATAAATATTAGAATAAATATTATTTTTTTAAAAATTCTTTTCATAACAATAATTTAAATTACAGAAGTCTTTGTTTGTTCTTTTTTCAGTTGTCTTTTAATAGCACCTTCACGCCAAACACATTGCAATACAGGAACAACAAAAATTGTCATCATTTGAATAATCATTCCGCCAAAAGTAGGAATTGCAATTGGTACCATTATATCAGACCCCTTTCCTGTAGAAGTTAAAACCGGTAGTAAAGCAATAATAGCACAGGCAGCGGTCATTAATGCAGGACGAACTCTTTTTTTACCGGCTTCAACAACAGCTTCTCTAACAGCAATTATAGTATTTGGTTTTTTATCTTCAAAAACCTGATGAATATATGTTCCCATAATTACTCCATCATTAGTAGCAATTCCGAAAAGCGAAATAAATCCAACCCAAACAGCAACGCTCAAATTAATGGTATGTATTTGAAATAAATCTCTCATATTGACACCAGATACCGAAAAATTTAAAAACCATGGTTGTGAGTATAACCAAATCATCATAAAACCACCTGCAAATGCTACAAATACACCCGAAAAATGAATTGAAGATGCAGTAATTGTTTTAAACTGAAAAAATAACAATAAGAATATTATTCCCAGACTAATAGGTATAACCAATAGAAGTTTTTTTGTAGCTCTTAACTGTTGCTCGTAATTACCTGCAAATTGATACGAAACTCCTTTAGATAAAACTAATTCACCCGATTTTATTTTACTTTTAATATATTCATCGGCTTTTTCAACAACATCAACCTCAGCAATATCTGTTTGTTTATCGAAAATAACATAACCGTTTAAAAAAGTATTTTCGCTACGAATCATTTGTGGTCCTCGAGTATATGTTATATCTGCCAATTGCCCTAAAGGTATTTGAACTCCCGACATCGAAGGCACTAAAATATTTTTCAAATCTTCAGGTGTAGTACGTAATTCACGAGCATATCTTACACGAATTGGAAAACGTTCACGTCCTTCAACTGTGTTTGCTAAAACCATCCCGCCTACTGCACTTTGCAACACATCCTGAATATCACTAACTTTCATTCCATATCTCGAAATATCCTCTCGATTTAACTTAATTTCCAAATATGGTGCACCAACAGCTCTATCGTAAAATACAGACGAGACCTTAATATCTGGAATTTCTTTTAAAATATTTTCAAATTGCAATCCTGCTTTTTCAATAGTTTCTAAATCGGGTCCATAAACTTTCAATCCCATTGGTGCACGCATTCCGGTTGAAAGCATCACTAACCGTGCCTGAATAGGTTGTAATTTAGGTGCCGAAGTTAATCCCGGAATATTTGTTACATTTACAATTTCGTTCCAAATATCATCTGGCGATTTAATTTCTTTCCGCCATTGCCTAAAATATTCGCCATTATTATCATTTATTAGAAATATTTTAAAATTTTTAAATATAAATTTTAAAATATTATTTGCCCTATAATTTTGAACAACGAGCCAATTATTATTCACCAAAACAATAAATTCAATATTTTCTTTATTAAATTTAATCTCTTTTATTTTATCAAATTCTATTTCAGTTTCACTAGTTTTATTTTCTAAAGATATAACTTTTATATTTGATTTGTTATTGCTATAATCAAGGGTAATCTGTTCTTTAACCTTATTTATATCTATCAAATAATTTTCATTTTCATCAACTTTAAATCTCATTCTATGTCCCTCATTACTAAGAATATATTCGGGTTTGTAATTAATTGTATTTTCAAACATCTGCACAGGAGCAGGGTCTAATGCAGAATTTACTCTTCCCCACTTACCAACAGACACATCAACTTCGGGGATGCTGTTTAATCTTTTGTCTAATGTTCTAACATACTCAATATTTTTCTCGATTCCTGCATGAGGCATACTTGTTGGCATTAAAAGATATGACCCCTCGTCTAATGCGGGCATAAATTCATTGCCTAATCCGGGAAATGTAGATTGTGCTTTTTGCCATAATGAAGTTTGTTTAACATTCCAACCTAACTTTTCAATTCCAGTTGAAATAAATCCAAAACTTTTATTAAAACCAAGCCATATAATAATGCCTAAAGAAACAGTAAAAATTGGAATCATAAAAAATTTCCATCTGTTCCTTAAGCACCAGTTAAGGATTCTTTCGTAGAAATGGGTTATTAAAATTAATGGAGTTAAAATAATTATTACAATTCCTATAACAAATAAAAAATTAATTAAAAGTGAATTATGAGCACCCATCGGAAGCCACTCGTAAGACAGAAAATAAACAACAACTAATGAAACAATCAATATGTTTATTAAATTAACATATTTTTTCCAACTTTCAGTCCATTTAAATTCTAGCAGATTGTTAATACTTATTAAAATTAATGATATGGCAATCCAATTTTGCCAAAATATTATAAGGCACGTTGCAATAACAATTAAGCAAATATTCCAGTAACGGCTTATTGTTTTTTTATCGAATGAGATAGAATAAAGAAAATATACTAATGTAGGTAATACAACAATCCCAAGAATATATGATGATAAAAGTGCAAATGTTTTAGTAAATGCTAAAGGTTGAAAAAGTTTTCCTTCGGCAGCTTCCATTGTAAAAACAGGTAAAAAGCTAACAATTGTTGTTGCAAGTGCAACTGTTACAGCAGCTCTAACTTCGATATTGGCATCATAAATTAACTTAATTAATTTTTCACCTTTTAAGTTATTATTTCCGGGCATTTCCATGTGCCGCGTAACATTCTCAACATCAACAATTCCCATATCAACCATAACACCGATAGCAATAGCAATACCCGATAAGGCAACAATATTTGCATCAATATGAAATAATTTCATTGCAATAAATGCCATTAAAACTGCAATAGGTAACAGAAAAGAAACAACAAATGAAGCCCTTAAATTCAATAACAAAATAATAATTACAAGAACAGAAATTAATGTTTCGTGAGATAGGGCAGATTCAAGTGTGCCTATTGTTTCTTTAATTAAATCGGTACGGTCGTAAAACGGAACAATAGTTACTTTTGACACAGTTCCGTCGGCAAGTTTTTTACTTGGTAAGCCTACTGAAACTTCCTTTATTTTATTTTTTACATTGTTAATAACAGCCAACGGATTAGAACCGTATCTTGCAACAACAACAGCTCCAGCAGCTTCGGAGCCGCTTTTATCGAGTCCGCCACGTCGGGTAGCAGGACCAAAAGAAACTTCTGCAACATCTTTAATTCTTACAGGAACATTATTCCGCTCTGTTATAACAGCGTTCTTTAAATCGTCAAGAGTTTTAATATAACCCAAACCTCTTATAACATATTCAACTTTATTTAGCTCAATAGTTTCAGCACCAATATCAAGATTAGACTTTTTAACAGCTTCCATTATATCCATAACGGTTACCTTAAAGGATTTCATTGCATCTGGATTGATGTCAACCTGATATTCTTTTACATAGCCACCAACCGAAGCAACTTCAGAAACACCATCGGCAGTTGCCAATGCGTATTTTACATAATAATCCTGAATTGTTCTTAATTCTTGTGGGTCCCAACCACCTGCTGGTTTTCCTGTTTTTTCATCTCTTCCTTCGAGTGTGTACCAAAATATTTGTCCGAGTGCAGTTGCATCTGGACCTAATGTAGGCTGAACACCGGCAGGCAACGTACTCGGTGGTAATGAATTAAGTTTTTCGAGGATTCGTGAACGGCTCCAGTAAAACTCAACTTCATCTTTAAAAATAATGTAAATAAAAGACATTCCGAACATTGAAGTACTGCGAATTGTTTTAATACCGGGAATACCAAGCAGGGCAGAAGAAAGTGGATATGTAATTTGGTCTTCGATATCTTTTGGATTTCGTCCCATCCACTCGGTAGCAATAATTTGCTGATTATCGCCGATGTCGGGAATTGCATCAACAGCAATGGGATTATGTGGTAAAAATCCTAAATTCCAATCGAATGGCGACGAAACTAATCCCCAAATAATAAATATCAGTAGCAATAAAATTGAAACAAATCTGTTTTCGAGAAAATATTTTATTAAAAATTTTAACATTATTTACTTTGTTATTATTATACCAATTTATTTATTAAAATTATTGAACAATTAATTTACCCATTAAATTATTTACTTTATTATTAATATTATCTTTAAAAACAATTTTGTAAAAATAAATACCGTTAGGAATATTTCTCCGAGTTAATACAAACATATTTTTTTCTTTTATTATATTAAATTTTACTTTCTTTCCAAAAGTATCATATATGTTTATTTTGCAATAAGTTATTGAAGAATTATTTATTTGTAATATTGTACTCTCACGAAAAGGGTTAGGATAAGCAATAACTTCAACATTATCATTTGTTATATTCTCAATATTATCAATAATTTTCCACTTTGCAATATATTTAACAATGTTTACATCAGACTGAGTAAAATAACCTCCTGCAATAATTTCGTTATTATATGAAGTAATTGAGCTAACGGCATCATTAAAACCGCTATCCATTGGCAAATAATTATTTCCATCAAAAACAGCAATTTTATTTGCATTAGTTGAGCCGGCAATTGTAAAATAGCCACCTATGTATAAATTGTTTTTATATGAATATAAAGTATTTACCTGCCCATTTAAACCGTTCCCAACAGCCGACCAATTACTTCCGTTCCATTTTGCTAAATGATTAACATAAGCTCCGCCGACAGTATCGAATAAACCACCAACATATAACTCGTTATTATAAACTTCCAAAGCAAAAACTCTGTTATTTGTTCCATTTCCAACATTTGACCAGTTAATTCCATTCCATTTTGCAATATAATTTGCTGGCATTCCACCTGCTGTATCGAACCAACCGCCAATATATAGCTCGTTGTTATAAATCGCCATAGTATATATTCTGTTATTTGTTCCGGCACCAACCGAGTCCCATTGACTTCCATCAAATCGTGCAATATTGTTAACCTGAATTCCGCCTGCAATAGGGAAACCTCCGCCAACATATAATTCACCATTGTATTCAAGCATTTCATTTACAAAACAATTGCTGGTTGTAAAAGCTATTGAATCCCATGAAACACCATTCCATCTAGTTAAAAATCTCCTTATTTTATTTCCAGCATTGGTAAACGAACCACCAGTATAAAGCATATTGTTATAAATTGTCATTGTGTTAACATTTCCATTTGATAAACCTGTTCCAATTGTATCCCAGTATGAATTATTCCATTTTGATATTCTGCTACAATCACTACCATCGGCTGTATCGAAAGAACCGCCAGCATATAGTAAGTTGTTAGAAGAATCATTTAATAAAGTTAAAACTGCATTGTCGAAACCATTACCTACTGGTTGCCATATTTGAGCATATCCAGTAATAGTTTCAGTAGCTAACAGCCAATAAAATATTATTTTGGGTAAAACATTCATTTTATTTTATTCATTTTTTTTTACTAATTCCATTCCGCATTTAGGGCAACTTCCATGTTTATTATTTGTTATTTCAGGATGCATAGAACATGTATAACTAATTGCATTTTCGGCACTGCTGCCATGAAAATTTTCTGTAATGTTTTCATCATTTATTTTTAAAGTCAGTTTGCATATAAATGACTGATTTTTCTTATTCATCTGTGCAACAAATCCGTTTTCACCTTTTGGCTTCAATACTGCTGTTTCGGTACTATTATCGGAATATGTAAATTCTGTTTTACCTGTAATTCCCTGGTTGTTTACCGGTTTGCCTTTTTTATTCATCAGAAAAAAAATTAAAGGGTCGGTTTTCATCATTGGTTGAAAAACCATTTCGATATTATATTTTCCAACTTTTTTTACTGTACCTCCAAAAGAAGAAAATTTATTTACAGCAGGTGTGCTATTAGTAGCACTTGCGCTATGGTTTTGGTGACCTGTACCGTCACCAACGCTACCGCCATGGTTGTGTTGACTATACAATAAAGCAGATGTAAATAACTGTATAATAACAATTATTAGCGTAACCTTAAAATATGATTTTGCGTTCATAATATTTTTTTTTAATAATTGTAACTACTCATTGTTATAATATTAGTAATATTACTTTGAATAGTTACAATTAAATAATTACATTTATTCCATTTTCATTGTGTCATTATCCATATCGTGCTCATGGGCTTCGTGTTCATGGGCTTCATTCTGTACTAATTCCATTCCGCACTTTGGGCATTTGTCTGCTATATCGCTGGTAACTTCGGGATGCATTGGGCAAGTGTAAGTAACTTTTTCGGAATTTGAACTTTGTTCTGTACTTTTTTCTTCTTGTGTACTGCAAGAACTTAATGCTAAAGTTAATACTAAAGCAATAATAATTAGAAAACTGTTTTTTGCTTTCATGATTTTAAAAATTTAAATTGATTTAATAACGTTATTTAATTTAGATTGAACTTCTTTTGCTATTTCAGTTAACTTTTCGTTACCTACTACTTCCATTGATGCAAGAGGATTTATTGCTGCAACTTCAATTGTTTTGTCAGATTTTTCTTGAATAACAATGTTGCAGGGCAGTAAAAGACCAATTTTATCTTCTGCCTGCAATGCTTTGTATGCAAAAGGCGGATTACAGGCACCAAGTATTTTGTACCTCCTAAAATCAACATCAAGCTTTTTCTTTAATGTTGCCTGAACATCAATTTCGGTTAATACACCAAAACCTTCTGATTTTAATGCTTCAATTACTTTAATTTCTGCATCCTCGAAGGACATTTTTACGGTTTTATTAAAATAGTAATTCATTTTTTATTTTTTTTATTGACCTCACCTAAATCCTCTCCAAAGGAGAGGACTTTGAGGTTATTGTTAATTTATTATTTAATGCTCATGTTCGTGCTTTTCGGCTTCCTGTAATATAAAGGAATTTTGCATTGGCTTTATACCGGCACCATTTTCGTAAACCATTTTACCACCAAGGTAACCATTATAGCTAACCAAAGCCATTGCGAACCAAAGTAAAATTACAAATAATAAGTTTTCTAATTTAGTCATTTTTGAAATTCTTATTATGAGCCACATTGTTAAAATGAAAGTTATTGCAAATAACAATATGCCGATTTTTTCGTGAACTTCCATTATTTTATGTATAGTTTCGTTATGCGGAATTGCGTTTGCATCAAAGAAACCTGAACTAATAGTAAAAATAAAACTTATTAATGCAAATATTAAATTCCATAATATTATTTTTTTTAATTGCTCATTGCCTTTTAGCAAATCAATAAGTGCAATAATTCCCGAAACAATTAATAATGCTATAGGGAAATGCACAAACAAAGGATGAAATGTGTTTACCATAATATTATTTTTTTTTGTGAATTTAGTTTAAAAATAAATTAATTAATTCTTAAGAACATAAATACCGTCATCATAGCCACCATAATTACACCGCCTGCAACGTACATCATTCCCTTATGTTTTCCTTTTTCGCCATGCATCATACCCATACAACCCAAATTCATATTTTGAGTTGATTCTGAATTTTTTAAAATCAATTCCATTCCACATTTTGGACATTTACCCGGTTTGTCGGAAATTACTTCGGAGTGCATTGAGCAGGTATATGTTTTTGTACTATCTTTTATTGCATTTACATCATTGTTATCAACACTTTTTGTTGAACTGCTTTTACTATGATTATGCCCTCCGCCACATTGTGAATAAGCGGTACCAAATGAAACCATTAATAATGTCAATAATATTGACGTTAAAATGTTTTTGCGAAAAAATTTTTTGTTTTTCATTTTTTTCATTTTTAAAATTATTATTATTGATAATAAGTTATTTGTTTTACATAATGAAAACAAATAACAAAGTTAAATTTGTTAAAGTATTTAACAAATTACAATAATCATAATCTAAAAATTGAAAAAAGGATATTAAGGTTCTCTTTTATGAGGGGAGGAATAACTATTTCTAAAGAAAAATCAGGAATAGTAATATATGTAAATACTTTATTTGAAGGAAGTAAGAACAAATCTGTTACACTGTTGTTAGGTTTTAAATTAATTGTTTGCGATTGAATAACTTTTGTTTTTACTTTATAAGAATGATTAATGTTTTTACAATATGGGCAATTATTATCACAACATTTTTTAGCATTAGTGAAAAAAGAAACCGACATTAATTTATTACTACAAAAATGCTCCGAAACAAAAATACCACTTGTTGATATAATTATAATTAAAGAAAGTAATATGCTCGAAAGTATTTTCATTAAACTAATTCATTTTTTTTGTAAGACTACTTTTTTAGAAAAAGGTTTAATGTTTAAATAAAAATTATAATTTAATCAACTTATCAGAAAATATTATTTTACCATCATTAAAGATAATAAAATAATAAAAACCTTTTACAAGAACTTGTTCTAAATCAATAGACTGATTGTTATAAATATTATTAATTTTTAGTACTTCGCATCCTAAATTATTATATATTATTAAATTGTAATTATCTATAATTTTTTGATTGATAATCGAAATATTTAAAGTATTAAATACAGGATTCGGGTATATCTTAAACAAGTTTTTTTGTAATATTTGAGAATTAATGCTTGTATTATTATCAATACTGTAAATTGTTTTTTGCTGATTTGTTTTTTTGAGGTGCCAAAGCCCTTTATAAATTTCTAAAACAGGAGATTTGATGCCTTTTGAATACCATCTGTAATAATAATTATTATTTGAAACATTTGTTTGAAAATCTGAACCGTTTATATAAATACTATCGAAAACAGATTCTGTTGTAAAAATACGAATAGCATTAAATTGTCCTGCTGGTGTGGTTATTGTACCCCATGAATCGGCAATTGATTTGTACGAAAAAAAAGTTGAGAATAATGTGTCGTCGTTAATTTTAGTTATTCTTGCATTATCTTCGGTTGAATCGCCATATAATATTAATGGGAAAAAATTATAGTTTTGATAAATAACAACATTTCCTTGTTCGGCAATACCATTTATAAATAAACCGTCGGTATTTTTAATGTAATAAAAGTAATTACAAACTAATTCATCATTATGTGTAACATGCGAATGGTAAGTATAACAATTCATTGCATCAGATAAATTTGAAGAAATAAAATTTTGACCGTTTGGTGTAGTTTGTGGATTTAGCCACTTAATTGTATCGGTTGATGTTTCAACTGTACCGCAACATGGTAATAAATTACTAAAATCCCAAATTAAATTTTCACCCGAATTTCCTGGATTTAAAGTGCTTCCCTGTAAACTATCAACTTTTACAGAAACTTGAATTGTTCCAATATCAGGCAAATCAGTAGTATCCATAACAATTTGACTATCACACTTAAAGTTGTGAATTAACAAATAAATGGCTAAAAATATTTTTAGATAATTATTCATTTTAAAAAAACACATTCATCGAAAATAAACGATGAATGTGTTTAAATATTATATTAAAATTTATTATTCCTTAACAAATTTATATGTATTTACATTATTAATATTAATAAAGTACATTCCTTTATTAAGTTTTGATAAATCAATACTATAATTTAGTTTATCAATTTTATTATTAATAACAATATTACCAAGAATATCGGTAATGTTAATTTCAGAATTAATTAAATTAGAATTATTAAAATCAATAAATAACATATCCTTAACAGGATTAGGGTAAATATTAATATTATTAATAATTACTTCATTAATTCCAATTATAGTTATATTAATAACTTGTGTAATTGTATCGGTACCACATGAATTAGTTACAATAAGTGTTACTAAAAAGTTTCCAACATTAGTATAAGTATGTGTAGGATTAGCAGTATTACCGGTAGATAAATCGCCAAAATTCCAACTGTATGAAGTAGCATTGGTAGATGTACTTGTAAAACTAACTGTTTCCTGATTATCAATATAAGTAAAACCGGCAACGGGTAATTTTGTAGGTGTTATATATTTAGTACGTTGTGGACTACTTCCGCAAACATTATCTGCTGTAACTTTTACTTGACCAGCAGTTGAGTCAACTGTTGCTAATAACGAATTAGTGGTACTTGTTCCTGTCCATCCAGTTGGTACTGTCCATGAATAAAACACATTAGGAACATTTGTTACAGAATATGTTATATTTGCTCCCTGGCATGGAAATGCATTACCCAAAATAGGTCCTGGCTGGGCTGGAGTAGTAAGAACATTTATATATCCTGTAATTTGTTTTGAAGCAGGTCCATTACCATCATCTACAGTTAAAGAAACATTGTACGAACCAACTGCACTATAAACTACTGAAGGGTTTTGCAATGTAGATGTTGAAGGTGTGCCGCCAGGAAAACTCCATTGCCATGATATAGGTGTTCCGCCGGTTGTTAAATCAGTAAAATTAACAGTATCACCTACACAGGCATTAACAGGTGAGCCCGAGAAATCAACAAACAAACTTGTGTTTACTTTATACCATTTCCACATACCTTGAGAACTAGCATTTAAATTAAACCAACCCGACCATCCAATTAAGGAGTTAATAAACTCAACAGATGTATGCTGGGCATTATCAACAATATTCCAGTTTATTCCACCATCAACGCTATATGAAGAACCAGAAGTTCCAGCAGCTGCACCAGTTGAAAAAACAGTATCAGTGCCTACAATATAGCATAATCCGGTTGAGAATACTGAACCAGTTGTATTTAACAGGTTCCATGTTGCACCTCCATTAACAGTTTTATATACACTGTCGCTGACTACAAAAATGCCAGTGTTTGAAGATGTGAAAGATGGTGTTACAACAGAACCAAAATCAGAAATTGGTGTTTGAAATACCTGAAATGTTAAACCTTTATCAGTAGAATGGTAAATTCTGCCTTTGTTAGTAGTAAACCAAACATCGTTACCAACAACTTCAATTTGCCGGGTATAACCATATTCGCCAGATAATGGATTTGGTATATTTGCAGCCGAAATAGGTGTCCATGTAGTACCACCATTTGTTGTTGTATAAACTTCATATTCGCCATTAATAGGATCACCCATACAAAAGCCAGTATTAGCATCCCAAAAATAAACAACATTTGTAAATGAACTGGCATTATTATATAATGCTGTATTTTGTCGAATCCATGTAGTACCACCGTTGGTAGTTTTCCATACTCCACCTGTTTGTCCGGCAGCATTAGGGTATGCAGCTAACCAGGCAGTATTGGCATCAAAAGCATGAATCATTGATATTCCTAAAGCAGTATTACCAATATTAATAGTTCCAGGTGTCCAAGTAGTTCCACCATTAGTAGTTTTAGTAAATTCCTGAATATTTGCTGCTGTACCAGAACCATCGTAAGCTGTAGCCCAAATTGTATTTTGGTCAACTACCGAAAGAAAATTAATTCCTCGTGATGCAGTTGCAAATCCCGATGCTTCTTCGAGCCATGCACCATAAGGTTGCATACTAACGTTAATATAACCAGTTCGTGTGAGTGTTTGAGAACTTTGAGAATTAGTAACTGTTATAGTTACATCATAAATTCCTGATACGGAATATGTTATAACTGGTGGAGTTTGACCGGTATAAGACGAAGGAGTACCTCCGGGGAACAACCATTGCCAATTTGTAATAGGATTTCCACCACCTGCTGAGTTGTCGTAATAAGTAACAGTTTGTCCTTCGTAAATTGATACAGGAGCACCCCAAAAATTTACAAATGGGTCGCCGGTTAAAGTTGCCTGAACGCATTGCATTGCAGCATAAGCGTCTATTCTTGGACCAACATTTTGGTTAATGTTTACTCCGGAAGATATCAAACAATTTTCGATTTGAGTAGGTGTAAGAGTTGGGTTAACACTTAACATTAAACCAACAAGTCCTGCTGCAAAAGGACATGACATTGACGTTCCACTCATTAGTCCATAGGTATTTCCTGAACTTGAATAAACAGTACTCATTAAACCTCCATTAGTAAACCCACCTGGAGAAGCAATATCAACAAATGGTGTTGAACCATTATAATTTGAGAAACTTGAACGGCTGTCATTACCATCAACAGAGCCAACACCAATAACATTATTGTATGCAGCTGGATAATTAGGTGTTGTATTTCCATCGTTACCTGCAGATGCTAAAAAAACTACTTCGGGATATGAATTTATTAATGTTTGAGTAGAAGTGCTTGGTGTTGTTCCGCCAAAAGACATACTAACAACATTAGCACCATTTTCGCAAGCCCATTGAATTCCATCGTATCCGTACCAGATACTTTCAGAAGAAGCGCTATTTGGAGTTGCCTTTACTGCAATTAATTCAACATTGCCGCCTAAAGAAGCTATTCCTAAACTATTGTTTAAATCGGCAGTTGCTAATCCTGAAGTATGAGTACCATGCGACCATCCCTGGTCGGAAGAATACACAATAGGAGGAGTTGCATTGTTATCGTTATCGGCAACATCGAATTGTTTAAATGTAGTTAAATCAGAATGACTAGCAAAAACTGCATTATCAACAATAGCAACTTTAACTGAATTGCTTCCTAAACTAATATCCCAAGCTTGCTCTGAATTAACTAAAGTATGATACCATTTATAAGTACCTGTATAATATGTATCGTTAGGAATAAAATCTGTTTTATAAATAGGTTCTTTTTCGGCAAATTCGATAAAATTCAACTGTTTTAATTTTTTAATAATTTGTTTTATATCTGAAAAATCAGAAAAACAAATCCGGTAAATTTTCATTAATTCTGCTCTGCCCGTATAAAAGCTTGGTCTTTCGAATTTTGTTATTGAAAAGTCTTTCAATGCCAGAGCTAATTCGGGATAGTTTGCCAGATTTTCAACTTTGCTATAACTGTTTAAATCTGTACGTTTTACTATTTCTTTAGTATGCACATTAGTTTTCAATTTAAACATTATTCGCCCATCTAAAAAATTAGGGTTATAAGTTTGAGAAAACGACACACTTACAATAAAGAAAGTGATAATTAAAAAGCTTAAATTTTTCATGATGATTTTTATTTAAAATTTATTTTATAGGATGAATTTCATTTGTTATATTTCAGTTAAGTTTCATTATAATTACTTATATTTCTTAAATACACAACCTGACAGGAACTTCGTAACCTGTCAGGTTGTGTAACAATTATTCATTAATCCTTGTTCGATATTTTTTTAAATATAATTATTCCTTTACCAGTTTTAATGTTTCCGATATGCCATTAATGGTAACCGAAAGAAAATATATTCCTTGTTGCAAATCTGTTTTAAAAAGTTCATTTACATTCAAATCATAAGGACCAGCAATAAAATTATTTTTGTAAAAAGTTAACTTTTGTCCTAAAACATTTGAAAGTGAAAGTTCAACTTCAGATGTCTTGCTTAAATCAAAAACTAATATTGATTCCTTATTTACAGGGTTTGGAAAAATATTTAAATTATTTGAAACAGAAAGTGGCAAATTATCTATGTTGGTTAATTGGTCTAAATTAATATCATCTAAATATATGCTATTTCCATTGCCAGAAGTAACAAGAAACTTTACTCTAATATAAGGTTTATTTGAATATAAGCCAAGACTAATTGTTTCTTTTCTCCATTGCGAAGTATCAGGGCTAAAAGAGCTTACAAGCGTTCCTCCATTAGTTGCGAGTTCTGCACCAGATTTTGTGAATCGTGGATACCAAGTTAAACCACAATTAGATGAAATATAAACCTGTAATTTGTCAACATCTGTTGATAATTTTTGAGCATAAGCTACCCTAAAAGTAAAGAAATTATTATGGCTGTTTGACGATGTAATAATATTTGGAGAATATAACTCTGAAGTTTGATTTAAAGTATTGTTTTCATTTGGTACTTTTACAGATGATAAACCATTGTATGCAACATTAACTTGCGACCAATTAAAATTGCTATTCCCTAATATTAACCAATTTTTTGACGAGTCGGTTAAATTGATTGGGAAAGAACTATTTTCAAAACTTTCGACCCATGGAATGCCTTCGCCAGTAGTAGGATCTTGAATATGAATTATGTTAGATTTAGTAATCTGATTACTTCCACTTATATTTGAAACAGTTAATGTCGAACCATAATCACCTGTATTTGAATACGAAACATTAGGGTTAGAAATATTTGATGTAGATGGAGTTCCACCTGGGAATGACCATAAAATAGTATATCCGGAATCAACATTCCACGTTAAATCAGTATATTGAACTGACATACTATTACATCCGAATGAATTATAATAAATAAAATCAGGAATAGGAGCACAAACTTGAGCAATGTAACCATCATTTGTACCGGTAGCTATTAAATTTGAAGCAGTCCAAAGGTTGTTTCTGCCACTAACAGAGCTATTTAAAGCTGCTCTCATCCTTGTTTTTTGTCCTTCGGTAAACATTCTATCGCAGTACGAATAATCCATATAGTTTTGAACATTGTCGAGAAAACCGCAAGTATTAGAATATAAATTGCAACTTGTATGTCCAATTGTGTTTGGTGTATCACTTACCCCGTCATCAATACTACAATTTGATAGAAGACCAGGTGTGTTGCTATTTCCCCATGTATGTGCTAAATTCAGATAATGCCCAATTTCGTGCGATAAAGCACGGGCATAAGTATAATTACCTGTTCCAATACTTCCAACATAAGAATCAAGAATCATAACTCCATCAATACTTACACCCCATGCACCAGAAACACTTGATGGGTAAAAAGAATAACCTGCAGCACCAGATTCGAGGTTTGCTGCTGTCCAAATATTTAAATATTTTGTTCTGTTCCATGATGGTGAGAGTAGTTTTGTATCATCGCCTGCATTATTAGTTTCGCTTGTTACAGTTCGAACAATACCATCGGTACAATTTCCATAAGGGTCAATTTGAGCCAAACGAAATTCAATATGAGAATTTGCAGCAATTCCCTGAAATTCTGGAATTATTTGAGAAGTGTCGGCATTTAATTTATTAAAGTCCTCATTAATAATTCTAACAGCATCTAAAATTTGTGCTTTTGAGATGTTTTCTGAACCATAATTGTGTAAAACATGAAATACAACAGGAATAATATATATTACTTCTGATTTTTGATTGCTTTGCTCATATTGATTTGTGAAATTATCAAGTTCAGTTTTGGCTTTTAAGAAATCGGGGTTTTCTAATTCTGCTTTTTTATCTGCTTCATATTCTGAACATAAATGAGTTTGAGAAAAACCATTTACAAACAAAAAAACAAATAGCAGAGAAAATAAAAAAGTTTTTTTTATTTTATTAAATTGAAAAATATTATTTAAAGTTTTCATTTTTATTTATTTTTAATTGAAATTATTAATAATTAGACAATAGTTTAAGAAATGGGAAAATAGATTTTAGCTGTTGTAAGAATTACAACAGCAATAAATCATAGTCTTAATTTAGACAAATAAGCAGTTGTTGAAAACTTGCCGGGAGGCGGATTAATTTTAACAATATTGCTTACATAGATATTACATAAAAGCAATTGTTCAATATAAGACAAATTAAATAATGAAATAATATTATTATTAATTTCTAAACTTATATTGTTCGATTTAACAACTTTTGTTTTTACTTTATATGTGTGATTTACATTTTTGCAGAATGGGCAACTGTCATCGCAACATTTCTTTGCATTTGAAAAAAATGAAACAGAAACTAAATTATTTCCACAGTAATGTTCAGAAATAAATATTCCAGATGTTGACAAAAGGAATAAAACAGAAATTAATATGTTTAATGTTATTTTCAATATTTCAAATATTAAACAAATATATAAATAAAATATGCACTTTCAAAATAAAATACTTTTATTTTTTAATTAGACTACAATTCTTGAAAAAGGTTGCATGAGAATTTATTTTTTTAAATATTTTTAAATTATTTGCAACTTTTTTAACAATTATAATGTCTTTGTTAAATAAAACTTTATGCCTTATGAAAATAATTTTATTATTATTGATATTTTTCACTTTTAACATTTCTCTTTACTGCCAAATTATTTTAGATCAAAACGACTTACCTGCACCTGGCGATGTTCAACTTAGCTACAGGGTTGATAGTATTCAAGGATTAACGCTTTTCCCTGGCGATTCTGGAGCAAATGTTTTCTGGGATTTTGGTATGTTAAATTTCTGGGGTGGGTCTCCAACATCCTCTTTAGATTCGGTCAGGTGGATTTTTCCTGATTCAATTCAAACTTTTCCATTAGCAGATATTGCACTTAAATCGAACTGTTATTGGGTACACGATTGGATTACTCACGTTATTAAAGAGATTTGTTATCGCGATTATTATATTGAAGATTCAACTGGGTTGATTTATTATGCATCAAATTACCCGTATGCATATAATTTATACAATTATCGCACTACATTTCCAATTTTACAGTATGGGCAAACAAAAATTGACAGTTCAAGAATAGTAATTCAAAAATCAACAGATTCAGTTTTAGTTACTAATATTATTGATACAAATATTGCTGATTCATGGGGCGAATTAAATACTTTAATTGATGTTTATCCTGTGGTTAGAATTCATACAACAGAAACTGTATGGGATAGTTTATATGTAAATGGAATTGGAGAATTAATTAATTATACGCCTGATAATTATTACTATAAGTGGTACACAAAGGGGCTTGGATTTCCTGTAATGCAAATAAATAAAGGCATATTAGAAAAAAGAAGCGATTACCAAATAGCTCGTTTTGCTTATATGAAAAGAAATGATGCAGGAATTAATAATCTTTTTAACGACAAAAATGATTTCAATATAGTACCTAATCCATTTAATAATGAAGCTAAAATAAATATAGAAAGCATTAATAACGAGAAAAATATCTCAATGTTTATTTATGATGTAACAGGCAGACAAATATTAATAATTAAAAATATTTCTTCAGATAATAATACTATCAAAAGGAATGAACTTCCTGATGGAATATACTCCTACAAAATTATAAGCGACAAATATTTTTATGGTTCCGGGAAATTTGTATTAAACTAAATATTCATTTTATTTTGATTCGCTTTCCGATTTTTTTGTAGGGTCAGCAAGATAAAATCTATACGAAATACCAAACGCCATTTGATATTGTGAGCTAATTTGTGTTTTTATCATTTCTTGATATAAAGGAATTTCAGACAACAAATAAAATGTTAATTTTTTAACTGTATAACTTACTTGCGGTACAATAAAAACTTTTCTAAATCCTGTGGCTTCGGGATTATAATTTGGATATGAGTTTAAATATACAGTTTTGTTAAGCTGCATTTTATCAGCCCATTCGCCTTTTAATTGCATTGTTATTCCCAATTTTTTTAAAAATGTTTTACTTGCAAAAAGTCCTACGCTGGCATAATCGCCAATTTTTTCGCCAATAGGATTCCAACCTTTTTTAATATAAATTGCATTAGCAAAAAAGTTTAATTTTTTTATGTTATTTCCTCTATAAAAGAATAAGTAAAAAATAAGATCATGAGCACCTGAAGATGTTTGAACTGAAAGTGTTTTCGTACTATAATAAATCTCATTTGGAAGAACAGGCTCTTGAATTAAGATATGTTTGCTTGAATCATTATATGAGCCAAGTGGTATTTTAAAGCCCAAACCAACAGTTAATTCTGTTTGCTTTGAGTTTTTAGTGATTTTGAAAATATCGTATCTTGGAAAAATAATTAAATCACCAATTCCGGTTGAAGAATTTGTATCAACTTTATGTAAGCCAATTTGTGTTTTATTGAGCCAATAGCCAGTTTCTAATGAAAAAGTTAAATTCTTTGATAAACCATAAGCTAAACGTGTATATACGTACTTACTGTTATAATTATCTAAAAAATTAGTATCCGGTTTATTTCCCGAATAAAATTTATTTGTATTAATATACTGAAAATTGGAATTAACCTCCATTTGTTTTTCGAGCAGCACACCTTGCGATGCACCACCAGCAATAGGGCTGCCGCCTCCACCTCCACAACATTGCGAAAATGATTTTATAGAAAGAAAAACACAAAGCATTACTAAAACACAATGAATTCTCATGTAAAAAAATATTTATTTAGTGTCTGTCCATAATGTCCGATTTTTTCGTTATACTCGTTTTGAAAACAGTCATTTACTACAGTAAACTCCTTGGTTTTCAAAACTTCGTATGCCTCAAACTCGAACATTATAAATCAGACACTGACTTTATGGACAGACACTATTTAAAGAATAAAAAATTATTCAGAAACAATTAATTTAATTGTTTTGATTTTATCGGCAACACTAACTTTTACGAAATACATCCCATTATTAAAATCGAAAGTATTTATATTTAATTTGTTATCGCCCGATTTAAGTTGACTATTATAAACATCTGAAACTTTTTTTCCAACAACATTGTAAATTTCAACTTTTACATTTGAAATTGACTTTAAATTAACAGAAAGTGTCGTCTGGTTATTAGATGGAACAGGCGATAAACTTACATTAAACAAATCGGAATTATTATTTTCAATTCCCGATGTTGCTGCTAATGCGTTATCAATTGCTGTCTGAAGGTTAGTTGCAATAACTGAACTATTAACATTGTAATAAACAGTGTGCGAAGCACCTCCAATAACAACAATTTTAGGCATACCAGTTGAACCATAATCAGTCATATTAATTGCAGTATTAACAAACCTTTTCGAATAAGTTGACTCACTAATATTGTTTGTATTTGCCCAACTATTTAGTGAACTGCATGGAGTATCACCAAAATCATCAACTAAATAATAAAAAACACGGTCGGGATTTGTTGTTTGATAGCTTGTTACAACATTGTATGTAGTTTTTGATGCGGGAATACAAGCACTGCATGGCATTACCCAACACAAAACTATAACTTTACCTGCATCAAGTTCGGTAAACAAATCGTGTGAACCTCCTGAACAATCATTACAAGTAAAATTTGTTGCTGTTTGAGAAAAACAGTTAATTCCAATGAACATTGAAATTATTAAAAAATAAAAATGTTTCATTTTTTTATGTATTTTAAGATTACAATTAAAAACCAAAATTAAAAATTTTATATTATAAAACATATTTATTCAATAAATAAATTTCTTTTTTTTTGTTTTCAACAAGACATGATTTTATTAGAAAGGTTGCATTTTCATTTTTTAAATTAAAAATTTTTCAAAACGATAAAATTTGAGTACAAAAAAAGTCGTGAATTTGATTTTTTTATATCACTTCCTAATCAACCTATTATACATACATAATGTCATCAATAGGGTTGCAATAATGAAATTTTACCTTATTAATTATAGTTAAATTGTTTTAGCTGTTTTTAGAATTATTTCTTTTAATTAATTTTTTTCAACATAATCATTAATAAATCAAGTAACTAATCAGTATGCAACTTATTAATAATTATCAATGTGTTATTAAACATGTCCCATTAGAGATAATTGCCTGGTAAAATCAGAAATCAATATAAAGAACAATGTGCCATAGGCACTACCCTATTTGATGTAGATTATGATGGGCTTACATTTTTAAAGTACTCGAATAATGGGTTGTGCCTACGGCACAATATTTTATTATTATTTCTTTTTACCAAGCGGTTCTGCCTATGGCATATTCTTTAATAAACAACCAAAGGCATGATGTCAAAAACTATGTTTAACTTTGGCAATGATAAGTTACATAAATAAAAATGCTTCTAATCCCTAACTTCGCTCAAATTAGGTAGTTGTTTAGCATAATCAATTAACAATCAAAACATTACTCAACTTTAATAGAAAACATAATTAGGTAATCTTAAAGAATTATTAGTTTCTTGTTAATCAGCTATTTGTCAATAAAGCTACCTAAAAAATTGCAGAGTTAGGGTTTAATTTATTGTACTTTGTAAATAATAATAAACAATATTTTGATTATTGTATTTTTGCGAAATTAATTTAAGCTAATATAATTTTTTAAGTGATATTCATAAAATTAAATATTTTAAGTTAAAATTAATTAAAATATGAACATTGTTATAATAATATATGAAAATGAACATATCTGATGAGAAATTAAATGTCCACGTGCATAATCAATACGGTGCTTACGAAAATAAAACAAAGTTTGTAGCCATATTAACAACTGTAACAATGGCGGTTGAGATTACTTTTGGCTATTTAACAAACTCAATGGCATTATTAGCAGATGGCTGGCACATGTCGTCGCATGCTTTTGCCATTGGTTTAACATGGCTTGCATATATTGTTTCAAGAAAATATTCAAATACTGATAAACATAGTTTTAAAAAAGAAAAATTGCTGGCATTATCGGGTTACTCAAGTGCTATAATTTTACAGGTAGTTGCAGTTATTATGGCTATCGAATCAATTAACCGACTTTTAAATCCTTTAAAAATAAAATTTGAGCAAGCAATTTTTGTTGCTGTAATAGGACTTGTAGTAAACGGAGTTAGTGCTGTAATTCTTCATCACAAACACGAACAATCGGACCATAACATTAAAGCAGCGTACCTGCATGTTTTAGCAGATGGATTAACAAGTATTACTGCAATTATTGCATTATTAGCAGGAATGTACTACAAAATTTATTCGCTTGATTCAATAAGCGGAATTATTTGTTCGGTTATAATAACAAAATGGGCATTCGATTTAATAAAAAATTCAGGAAGTGAATTAATTGAATTTAACAAAAAGTAATAATAGTTTTTATAAAAATCATTTATTCATATTTTTTCATTTACTATTAGACATCTTTACAATTAAATTTTTAGTTGCCACAACCATCTATTGCCACGACCTTTAGGTCGTGGGTTGAATTGTGAAGAGGAGGAGCGGCTTTAGCCAAAATATTTTTACTAAAACCGTGTAATTTCAAAATCTCATTATATTCCTCGGTTAACTTTCCGAAAGTTTGCCAAGCCACAAGCCGAGTTAACTTTCGGAAAGTTTGAAAATAATATTGTTTTGGCTAAAGCCAGATTTTTTATTTTTATATTCCACGACCTAAAGGTCGTGGCAATTGTTTTACATCCGATAGCTATCGGATTTATTTTGGAAAGATGTCTATTGTATAAACAAAATTTTGTGTATAAATAATTTTTAAGCACTATTTAATACAAATTTATCGTTATATATTTGCTGCTATTAAATTATAAACATGAAATTAGTTATAACATTATTTACAATATTTTTAAGTTTTTCGGAAATTGTACATTCTCAAAATTTTGTTATTGCAAAAAACGATTCTATTAATAAAAATGATAGAACCAATGTATATAAAATTCTTTATCGTGGTGATTCGACTTACCGTAAAGCTTATGTTGATTCGATAATGTATGCTGATTTTTGGGATACTATTCCTCAAACAATTTTTTGGACAAAACTTATGCGTTTATCAGCCGATTCGGGTTTTATGAGTGTAGCTAAAACCAGACAAATAATTGATACCATTTCAGTTATATATTATTCTTCGTTAAATGATACTCGAAAAACAAATTATCGCGATAGTCTTAAAAAAGCATTTGGATTATCAGATTCGACAAGAATATTTTTTACAACCGGGAAAAAATATTTTTATTCATTTAGAACTGTAATTCCAAGTATAGACGAAAGTATTCCGGTATTTATTGAGAACAATGTTGACCCATGGTTTGCACAATCAATATTACTGATTGAAAGTCCTAACAAACTTCAAAAATCAAAAGCAGGAGCTTATGGACCATTCCAACTAATGAAATATAATGCCAGAAAATACGGCTTAACAATTAACAGAAAAACTGATGAACGTAAAGATATTAAACGTTCGGCTTATGCTGCTTCAATGTTTATAAATAAAATTTGCATTCCAACAGTAAGAAGCATACTCGACAGTTTAAATATTTCATATAAAGAAAATGACCTTTGGTTCAGATTGTTGGTTATGCATGTATATCATGCTGGTGGTGGCAACGTGCAAAATATTCTTTATACAATACGACCAAAAGAAGGCGGATTACCGCTTATTTATACTGTTTGGCAAACTGAAGCAGGCTCTTTCAGAAATGCTTCGCAAAATTATTCTCAAGTACTTATAGCTGCCTTGCTCGAATTTCATAATTTAATAAGAACTGCAGCAGATAGAATACAATAGATATCTTTCCTATAAAATTTTTAATTGCCACGACCATTTATTGCCACTACCTTCAGGTCGTGGGTTGAATTGTGAAGAGGAGGAGCGGCTTTAGCCAAAATATTTTTAATAAATCCGTATAATTTCAAAATCTAATTATATTCCTGCATAAATATTTTCTTTGATGTATGGCACAATATTGTTTTGGCTAAAGCCATATTATTTATTTTAATATTCCACGACCTAAAGGTCGTGGCAATATATAGATTATTTTCAACCTAAAGGTCGTGGCAATATATATGATTTTACAACAATTTATTTGGAAAGTTGTCTAATAAACTAATTCATAGCTGTATATTATTTCAGGCATATTTGAAAGTTTAAAAAAAATTATATCTTGTATCCGATATCGGATTCGTTTTTAACAACAAACGATAAACAAATAATATAAACATCAAATTGTATATAAACTTTTAGTGAACTATTTTCTTTTGCCTTTACCTCCACCGCTATTTGATTTATTCCGACCGCCGCTATTTCCAGCCTTAACTGATTTATGAGTCTTTGATGGATTAGGTTTTACTTTTTGATTGTTTACAGATTTTTTATTTACATTATCGCCTCTATGTGCTTTATAATTTGCATGATTATTTTTATATCTGTTTTGAACTACAACTGAAGTTTTTCGGTGTGGAGCATAAATTTGATGTGCAACAACAACTCTGTGTTTATAAACAGGATAATAAAATGCGTTATAATGTGCACAATGTTGATGGTGCCATTTCCAAGGATGTGGTGCCCATGGTTTCCACCAAATTGGGTAATGGTGCCATTTCCAAGGCGAAACCCAAACAACATAAGCAGGAGCATAAATAAATTGTACAGATGGCCAAAGCCAAACATTTACTATTAATCTTGCCGGCATACTAAAATAATTTAATGGTCCGCTTTTAGTTTTTACAGTAGTTTTTTCTTCAAATGGCTCAACGAATATATTTTCACCATAAAGTTCTTCGTCGCCAACAATTTGAACCATCGCAGTTTGGTTTCCTGTTTTTTCAATCTCAATCACAGCCACATCTTGCAATTCTTTTTCATTAATTGGTACTTGTAAAACTATTGCATGTGCACTATCTTTTTTATTATCGGCAACTTTAATATAATCAATATTACCGTCACCATTAAGGTCGAGATTATTTACTGCGTTTTCTTCGTTATTAAGTTTCTTTTCAAACTCTTCTAATGATTTTGATGATTTAAATAAATCGAGTGCACCTTGTAAACTGAAGTGGTCGCCGGGTAAACCTGTGCTATCAGAATTGTTTGCTATTTCTTGCCCTTGGGCAAAAAAAATGTTTGTAAGAACAGCGAGACAAACAACGATTGAAATTTTAATTGTTTTCATGATATATATATATTAAAAATTATTTTCCTTTTTTAGACCTAACAAGTCTTTGAGACCTGTTAGGTCTTAATTCAAAATTACTCTTGTTAAAAATAAAAAATTACAAAATTCAAAGGATAAAAAAACAAATTTCTTGAGATAAACGACTACGCCCGGTGCATACTTTGGGCTTGCGATGGTTCTGTTTGTCACAAGTTTAGGTTTTGGTATATTATTCGGACAATAATTTATTTGCGTAACATGTACTAATTGCTTGCAGTATAACTACTTCGGTTTAGTTTTCTTAATAAATTCAATTGGAATATCTAAAACGTCTTGTATATCCTTGCTTCTTGTAAACATCACATCATCATTTTCGTCGTAATACCACTTAACAAGAATATTTCCACCAGTAGTTGTTATTTGTTCCAATTTCATGAGAATTTCAAAGATTTTTTTTGAAGATGAAGAGTTAAAATAATCTAAATTTATTGTAAAAATTGTTTCTGGATTTGGACTTTGAGCATATTCATTTATCCATTTAATTACTGGTGAATAAAATTCAACAGCATTTTCGGGAAACGATTTTCCGCAAATTTCAAATACATTGGCTTCTTTGTCTAATGTAATTTTGGGAGTATCTCCACTTTGATTATTTATTATTATTTTTTCCATTTTTTTAAATTTTGGCAGTTATTTCAAAAAATGTTAAATTATTATCTTCGGGATAAAAATTATACTCTATAGAAGATGAACTTAATCTTGCTAAATCTATTAACCCTAATCCTGATGTTTCGGTACTTTGTCTTAAAATTTTTTGGTAAAATAACTTTAATCCATCTTGATTGAGAGAATTTATTTGTTCAAGGTGTTGTTTAAGTTTATCTGTTTTGTTTGTGTCAATAAAGTTGCCAGAGGATATCTGATAACTACCATCACTCTTAGAAACTGTAAAAATTCCTTTTTTTAAATTTGTGTTTGATGCGGAATAGGCATGTTTAGTAATATTTTGCAATAGTTCGACTAAAACGTGATATATTGCTTTGTTTTTGTTTGAGACATCAATCTGCTGATTTAAATTATTTTCGACCATTGTAAGAATAGAAAAAAGAGTCTCTTGTGAAAAATCTCCCTGTTGTATTAAAAGTATATTGTTATCTCGCATACTTTTGTGAAGTTCTGTTGCATGGTTAATTGTTGAAATTGTATCGAATATTGGTATTGTCTCTTGAGTATGATCTTCGTTGCTTTTTATCTTTAATTGAATATAAAAAAGCGAGAAGGTATCGTTAAGTGGATAAAATGCAAAATCAATTTTTTCTCCCGATTTTCGCGCCATTTCAATTAAACCAAGCCCTGAACCCCCTTCTTTAGACATTTCTTCGTTATTTAATATTTCTAAATAATATTCTTTCAGTTCTTCTTTATTTAAAGAATTAATCTTTTCGAGCCTTGATCTGAGAGTAGGTATACTAAGATTCATAAGTCCATTACCCGATGCAATAAAATAACTGCTTCCAATATTACGTATCATAAAAAACCCCATTTCATCTTCTAATACAGCGGCATGTCGTACAATATTTTGGAAACATTCGACCATTAAAAAGGGTACTTTCTTTTTAAGTGATGCCAATTCAACTAAATTATTACTAATATTAACTTCAATTAAACTTAGTATTTTATCAGTTATTGTATCACTAAACTGTCCTTTGTATATAAAACTCAAACTATCAGATTTTAAACTATTGAAAATTTCATAAATTGACATAATACAAATTTTTATTAATATTTATTGTTCATCGTTCTTACTGCCTACTGCATTATTTATTGTAACTACACCGTCATTAAATTTTTGCCGCAAATTAGTAAAAAGTTTGTAAAATATAAAGTTTTTTTTGTTTTTCATTTTTTAATAACCAATTTTTAGCCCTATTACAGTAATATCATCTGTTTGCTTATATGCTTTCTGAGTAGATGCATTAACGTTCGACATCCACTTTTCAATTGTTGTGTTAATTATTGCCATTTGTTCTTCTAAGGGCTTGGTATTTATTGATAATAATAAATTTTTGAAATTACTTTGCATAAATTTTTGCTCTTCTAATCCACCAAATTGGTCGGATAAACCATCAGAAAACATATATATTATATCATTATTACTTGTTGTAATTATTTGTTTCTGAAATGCAAGATTTCGTTTTGCTATAATAGGGTCGCCAATACTATAAAATGTACCATCTATTTCTTTAAAAGTGTCGTTATTTATAATAAAAACAGTTTGTCCTGCTACAGCAATTTGCATTTCGTGTGAATTAGGTTCAATTCTGCATATTGATATTTCCATACCGTCGGTAACTATTTCATTGCTATCGTTGGAATTTCCGAATGTCTGATTAAGAGAATTAATGATAGACGTATTTAATTCATTAAGTATTTCAGCCGGGCATAAAATATTTTTTCCTTTTACTATTTCATTTAGCAGTGAAATTCCAATCATACTCATAAAACCGCCTGGTACGCCATGTCCTGTACAATCGGCTACAGCGGTAAATAAATAATCGCTGGTTTTTACCATCCAGTAGAAGTCGCCACTTACTATGTCTTTGGGTTTAAAAAGAATAAAAAACCTTGCATTATTAAAACCCGACTGTACTAACAATTTATTAACATATTCATCACTTGGTAAAACTGCGTTTTGTATTCGTTTAGCATAATTTATACTATCTATTATTAAAATATTTTTATTTTGAAGCTCCTCATTAATCATTACCATATTTTCATTTTGAGTTTCAATTTCTTCTTTTTGGATTAAAATTTCCTGATGTTGGCTTTCTAACAGAACCAGCGATTTTTTCTTAAATAAGAATAATCGGAAGATGAATACGAGTAAAACAAAAACAATACAAAAGGCTGAAAGGATTATAAACAGTATTTTTTTCTGATTTTTAAGTTTATCCTGTTCTTTTGAAAGTTCTGTCTGAATTAATTTATTGTTTGTATTAAGCAATTTAATGTTTTGCTCTTTTTGTTTTTTTTCTAATACCTGTTTTTCTAAATTTTCTTGTATTACATGCAGCTTTAATTCTTTAGCCTGATTTTCGAAACTTAATTTTTCAATTTCTTCAAACGATTTCAGATTTTTATTTTTAGCCACTAAATTTTCGGTTTCTAAAGACGATAAATATTGTTGTTGTTCAGCATTTTTTTCTTTATCAAAGTTGGTTGTATTTTTTTCGTTGATTGAAATATTGTATTGTATGTCGCTAATATTTTTAGTAATAGATGAAACTAATTGAGTGTAATTGTTTGTTTCGGCAATTTTTTTTGCTTTCTCAAGATATTTTAAAGCTTCTTCGTAATTTCCCCAGTTTGCATAAGAAGCACCTATTTGGCTATTTATTACTGTGATTCCCTTATTATCTCCGGATGTTTCAATTTGTGTAAGCACTTTGTTATAATATTCTATTGCTTTCTGATAATTCTGAGATTTAGAATAAACATTGCCAATACTATTTAAAGTTAGATTCGTATTTTTATTATCTTTTAATTCCTGATATAATTTTAATGCGTTAGATAAGTCTTCAAGAGCGTTGTTATATTGATTAAGGTTTTTATAAAGATCTCCGATTTCACTGTAGCAATAAGCTTTACCCTCTTTATGGTTTGCTGCTATATAAATATCTAAAGATTTCTGAAAGTTGTTTATACTTTCGGAATATTTACCCACTCTCTTTAGGGCTTTTCCTAGAATAAGCAATGAATTAAGTTCAGCATTGCGATTTTTGATGTTCTTTGATATTTCAAGTGACTGGTTTGCGTAATCAATACTTTTTTCGGGCGAAGTTTTAATGTTTTTTTCAGCAAGGTTGTTCAGAAATTCTATTTTCTCGGTATCAGTTTTTTTATCCAGCACTTTTTGCATACTGTCCGATAAAGTTTGTCCATAACAAGACACACTACATCCTAATAATACAATAAAAAAACCAGTTGATAAAGTTTTGAATGTTTTAAAGCACATAATTGGGACACATTTATTTGAAATAACTAAAAAACTATTAATACAAAAATACGAAATAAATTGTAAAAACAATAAACAATGAACATAAAAAAATAGTTTCAAGTTTGAAGTTTCAAGTTTGAAGTTTCAGGTTTTCAAAACCATAAACCACAAGCCCCAAACCCCAAATCTCAAGCCCCAAATCTCAAGCCCCAAACTTGGTATTTGGTATTTGGAATTTGGTATTTTGGGCTTTTTACTATTATTACGATATTATGGACAGCCACTAATTATTGCATTTTTAAAATTTTAACTTCAATTCTCCTGTTAAGTGCATGTTCATCTTCGGTACATGTAAGGCAATTACAATGAGTAAGGAGATGTGTTTTACCATAACCTTTGGCAACAATTCTATCCTGACTTATCCCATTTGAAATAATATAGTTTTTTGCATTAGTTGCTCTTTTTTGAGAAAGATTAAGGTTAAAATCGGAACTCGACTGGCAGTCTGTATGAGCGCTTAATTCAATAACCATTTTTTTATTTTCATTCATAATTTGCACTATTTTATCTAATACAGATATAGAATTTTGGTTTAATTCAGCCTTTCCATAATCGAAGTAAATATTATGAAATTCTATAACTTTTTCAATTTTCATTTCAACTTTCATTTTTGTATCAACATTGCCAATAATCAGATATTCCGATTCAAAATATTGAGCGTCTATATTAATTACCTTCTTTTCATAACCATCGCCTACAATAACAAGTTGTAAATCTCTTTCGTCAATAGATTCATCGTCTCTTTTAGGTACGGTCATTTCAAATTTGCCGTTATCATTGGTAGTTGAATATGCAATAGTGTCTCCGGTAAGAGTATCTATTAAATATAAAGTTGCTTTATTAATATTTTTTTCATTCAAATCATTTCGAACCACCCCTTTTAAACTATCAAAAGACGATTTAAAAGGAACAGCATTATATGCAAATTTAGTATTTCCTATTTCTACATTATGAATTGTTATGTCAACTGGTTGTACTTCTTCGGGTAGTTTTATTCTAAAAAAATCATTAAGTCCTATCGAATTTTCTGTTGATGAAAAGTAAATATGTTCACCTGATGCGGGTATTGTAAATTTAGTTTCAGACCCTTTTGTGTTAAATTCATTACCAAGATTTTGCGGTTCAGACCAGTTTAACCATGAATCATCAAGGCGGCGGGTCATAAAAACATCTTCTTTACCATAGCCACTGATGCCTGATGTTGAATAATATAGAGTAACGCCATCTGATGCTAAAAATGGACTATAATCATTGGCAGCAGTATTAACAACAACTCCCAGATTTTGAGGTTCAGACCAATTATTTTCGCTGATTCTGAAACTGACATATAAATCTAGTCCCCCGTAGCTGCTACTATTTTCCATTGCGATTAATAAAAATTTATTGTCATTTGTTAAAAAGTAATTTACAAATTGATTATCATTTTTAAAATTTTTGATATTTTGTTTTTCAGGGAATGACCATCCATCTTTTGTTCTGTTCGAAATAGAAGCACCTGGTGCCATACCACCATCTAAATTATAAACATTTCCAATTAATAAGGTATTTCCGTCGGGAGTAATTGATTGAACAAAATTATTATATTTATTATTTAATGGTGAGCCAATATTTACAGCAGGCAACCAATTCCCATTTGTGTCTGCTTTTGAAAACCAAATATCATCCTCATCATCCACACCCCCTACATTTCCGGGAGAATTTTTTCTATCAAAATATAATGTTTTTACATCAGATGAAATTATGGGTGCAACTTCATCGAGTTTTGTATTAATAGCAGGGCCTAACGATTCTTTGCTAAAAGAAAATTTCATGGTTAATGCCACATTTACACATGCTTTAATAGTATCGGTATTGCCTGATATACCAAAAGCATCAATTTCAAAATCAGATACTTTTTTGGGTTGCAGGAATAATTCTCCTTCAATTACATCAAAGGGGGTTGGTTCAAAAAAAACATTCAACATTCTTGAGTTTATATCTATTAATTTAGGGTCATTTTGATAAACTATTTTTTCCTGATTGTCGTTTCCATATAAAACTATTTTTTCGATTGCTCCAGCTTTATAGCTCTCGGCAACTGCTACTTGTGTTGCTTTAACAGGTTTTTCAAAAGCAACTCTTATAGATGTCGGCTTTGTTTTATCGTAATCTTTTGATACCGCCCATGCACATGGAGATAAACCTCCTATTGGAAGTACGTTCGGTTTTCCTAAAATCTGGTTAGCCGATTTCTCTTTATTGCTAAATTGAGAAGAAAAGGTAATCACCTTAAAAGACCATTGTGTTTGATTGCTTTTTTTCTTATGTTTATTTGTTTTTACTTTATTAGGCTTTGAAATTGTGTCATTTTGGGAATAACCAAAAATTGTAAATTGCAAAAATAATAAAACAAATAAAGGTATAAATTTCATCCGAAAATAATTTAATTTTATAAAACTAATATTTTATAATTAAAAATCAAAGTTATAATTATTTCTTATCAATCAATATAAAAAATTTGTGTCAGTTTTTTTATCTAATCCATTTTTTATAGTCTTAACAAGGATTAATAGGATTTATTAATCCGATAGTGAACGAATTTAGAATTTTTTAATCCTACCATCCTTTAATCTTATAAATCATAGTTCATACATTTTATTAAAGCAGTCTATTTGGAGCAGATGACTTAATAATTGGCAAGTATTTTAACGAAATTTCGAAACCTCCGTGGCCTGAACTTACGTTTGTTAAAGATGAAATATTAATATCGTAACTTATACCAAATCCTATTTGCCCGAGTTCGCATTGGGCTGCAATAACAGCAGCATCTCCGCTTCTAAAAAAGCCACCAATACTTATAGATTTTGATAGCATGTTATCGGTATATTTCGACGATTCCTGCAATTTGTATTTAATAAATGTTCCTCCATAAATCATTTGTGCAGGGCCTTGTCTTTCATACAAGAACAATGGTGAAATTTGCATATTAGTGTTTTTAATACCGTAAGAACAACTAAAATGGAATAAATAGCGAATGGCTCGTTTATCAACAACCTGATAAAATCCTGTACTTGGACTATTTACATGAGAAACTGAAATTCCAGTTTGTGCTCCAAACTGGTCGTTTGATGAAAGTGTACTTTGTCCTTTTCCGTAGCTCCATTGTATTCCGGTTCCAAAATCACCGTTTAAAAAATTATCGCCCGAAAAACTTTCACCTGAAAGTCTGGTTGGATCGTAAGCAATACCGTTGTATTGTTCTCCCCATGTTAAATTGTCTGTACCAATTCGTCTTTGTATAATTCCGCCAGAAAGCCCAACCGAAAGTGCCTGATATTTTGCAATGGTGACTTTTCCTGAAACACACAAATTTATTTGATTTGTAGTAAGATGACCACTACCAGCTTGGTCATTAAAAAGGATTAATCCTACACCAAGCGACGAACCTTTTGTCCCCTGTGATAGAATTTTACCATCAACGCCTGCAGCAATTGTACTAAACGGTGTTGTTACGCTTCGCCATTGCGAACGATAGTTTGCTGTTACACGCATACTGTATGGTATTCCTGCATTTGCGGGATTTAATATAAGTGGTGCTTCGTTGGGCTGAGAAAATAAAATATCCTGCCCAAATATTGAAGCCGGAATTAGAAAAACTCCAATTGCTGTTTGAAAAAGTTTATTGTTCATTGTTTAAAAATGTTTTAAAAAAGTTAATTGTTCACTGTTCTATGTTCATTGTTCTATGTTTATTGTTCTATGTTTATTGTTCAAAAAAAGTTTAATGTTTCGAGTTTATAGTTCGTGAGCATACAGTTGTCATTCAATAGTCATTCATTGTCATACAATTGCCATTCAGTAGTCATTCATTGTCATACGGTTGTCAGAATTCATTGTTTTATGTTTATTGATGAGCGTTTATTTTTTTGATAAAACAAAGATACATATTTTTTCTAATTTGATACACTATGCTTAATGAAGTTTTTAGAATTCAAAAAATGAATTTTAAATTTATCAGATTATATTGTTAATAAAAATGCTTTGTATTTTATAATTGTGTCTTAACTAATTTTATCATTTTAGAAAAATCAGAAGTGGTAAATTTAATAAAATAAATTCCATCTGATAAAGAATATTTTCTTGTGTCAATTGTTATTGAATAATTACCAGTTTGTTGAAAATCATTGTTTGAAATTAATTCCATTACTTCCCGACCAACAACATCATACAATTTCAACGAGACCTGCTTTTCTTCTGGAATTTCATAATTTACAATAAACTCATCAACAAAAGGATTTGGATACACATCAAAAATATAATCTGTTGCTTTAAAAAATGCTGTAAATTCTTCGTTATTTGTTACATTAACTGTTAAAGTATTATTTGTTATAGGAGTTTGAATAATTATTGGTGATTTCCAATATAAAAATCTATAACCCTGATTAGGAATTATAGACATTGTAATGGGAACTCCGTCGAAATATGTACCCGACCAAGGCAAAGAATCGGGATATATTGTGTTAAGCTTAATAATACCGGCTCCGGCAGGCGAAATATTTAACGTAATGTTAACCTGCTTTAATAAAGAAAATTGATTTTGAATTTGATTAAAAGCATAAAAAGGGCGACTGTCAATAAACATTTTCATTGTATCAATATTTGCTTCCCAGTATGGAATATCTGGTGCCAATCCTAAGTAAGGATAGTATAAAGACCATGGGAAAGGTAATGAATCAAAATTTCCCCATAACACAAAATGTCTTGCCATTTCGGGTAACATAACATCGTGCAGAGCTTCGGCTTTCTTTTTGAATTTATATGGACGGTAAATAGTGTTGAGCAAATCACAATATCTGTCAACAAAATAGTTTTTAAACTCTGTATTATTCAATAATGATTTAAGCATAACCGAATGAGGATTGCTGGTTGGAGGATTGATTGCACGCTCAAGCATATTGGTTGTATCGGGACTGCCAAGTCCAAGAGTTAAATCTGTATCCCATAGCACATAACGCCATTTTCCTGCAGGATTATTTGTTCTCCAGTATTTAATGTTATTAGTATAAGAACCTAACCAGTCAATATTTACAATATAAGTTTCAACAATAAAATAATCGGCGAAATTTTCTATATCAAGCATTTTGTTAACAGAATCGTAATTTGCAATATCCGACATATTGTTATTTTTTATAAAGCCAACCATATCAAGGAAACCTTTATTGGTACCTTCAATTACAGAGCCATCAAATTCAAGAAAATCTATTTTATCCTGGTCAACATTATTATTATTGGCAATATAAAATTTATCCTGCTTTTCACGAAGCTCATAAACGCCCCAGTATATTCCGTTAATAAAAAGAACGCACGCTCTTCCGTCCATTATATCAAGATGTGTTAATAGCTGTACCGTTTTTTGATTTAAGCGGTCGCGAAAATGGCATCTATTCCAGTCGTTACCTGCAGCACGTATGTTAAAACTTTTATATTCTGTAACTTGTTTATCGGGAAATAATTTATAAGAAATCGGGTAACCGCCATAATCGTCTTTTGCCTTAATTGAGAATCCTCTTTGAGGAAATGTTTTTGACCAGTTACCCTGCATTTTAATTTCAGCATTCAGTTCAAATGCTTGTTTGTGATTGTTATCAAAAAATTCGATATGAGCAGGACGGGACCATCCCTGCCAGAAGTTTGCACCAAAAAAAGGAGGTGCCGAAAGGTCAGCATTGGGTCCCAAAACATAAATTCCATAATTCCAGTCAAAAAGATAATCGGAATTTGTACTTAATGATACAACGGGTAAAGAAATATTTTCATTAATAAAATATGTGTTAGTTGTTACAGAACTTGGCAGAATTGCAGGATTTGTAGAAAAATTCCTTGCACGAAAAACTTTTGTTGTGCTTATTGTTATAAGATTATTATAAACCGGTGAACCGGAAACAGGAATACTTCCATTATCGGAATAGTGGATTACAGAAGAAGAATTTCCATTAATTGTTAATTGCTTTGATGACGAGTAAAATCCGGGAGCTAAATTAAAATCAGGAGGGCTTTCGTATCCCAAAAAACAATTTGAATTATTATTTGTAGAATCGGGTGTTGGTTTATTTAATATGCACCAATTATTTGAGCCATCGGGAATTCTTCCACGTGAATGATTCATTTCGGTATAGCCAATTACTTGTGAATCGAGAATATTTCCTGCTGAATTTTTTAAAGTTAAAGTTTGCCCGGTGTTAGTTAAATTAAAATTAGTATGTAAATGGACAATTGCCGGAAATGGATAATATGTAATTGTAGTATCACTAACTCCAATTAATAAATAAGGAATACACGATAAATCGTCCATCCCGTCAATATAATTATGCGTTTGAATTGAAAAAACATTTAAGCCGGGTTTAATAGCTGCATCAATAACATTTTCCGGTATCCAAAAACCACCCGAAAAATTACCGTTCTGATACATTTGTGCCTCATGTTCATCATAAGCAAGCGTATTAAATGTTGGGTGGTCGCCATAAATACCGATATTTGAACGAGCAATTTCAACATCATTCAAATATGCAACAAAAGCATCGTCAAAATCTATTAACAACGCTCCAATAGCAATTTTTGATGTGTCGGCAATAGTAAATGTTTTTCGCATATAAAGAGAAGGAACCTGTAATATAATAGTACTATCATCGCTGTCGCCAAAACCAATCCCGCCAATACCATTGCTCCATGAACCATCGTTAAATGTTAAAGTACGCCAATTGAATGGCGGTTCGCTTGTACCAGGAAAATATTTCCAATCATTATTAGCATATACAGGAACTTCCCAGTGGTCGAACCATGTTGTCCGGTTTTTTTCGGAACAAAATACAGTTAAATATGAATTACCTTTGATAATAATATTAGGAAATGTCCATGTCTTTATTTTTCCGGCTTCATCACGTACTATTTGATAACCCTGTAAATTAATAGCACTTGGATTAGTATTATAAAATTCGAGCCAATCTTCCTGTGAGTTATCTTCATCTAAAAATTTAGAATAAGTGGCACTCGATACTTCGTTTATAACAATTTGCGAGAATGATTGTAGCGAAATAAAAATTAAAATAACAATATGTAATATTTTATTTGTCATTTAATTATTTCTAATTTTTTAGTTTAAGCAAAATTATCTGATTTTATTTGTAAAAAATAAATTCCATTGGGCAAATTAAGATTTAGGATTGACTTCACCCCTCTTTCGACTTCGCTCAAGACAGGCTTTCCCTCTCCGGAGGAGAGGGGAGTGGATTTATTGATGATTGATTGGTAAACGGTTTTGCCGAAGACATCATAAATATTTAAATCGTATTTCTGGTTTTGTGCGTTTGTAATTTCGAGTGTGGTAGATTGGCTGAATGGGTTGGGGTAAATTTTCACTGCACTTTGTTCATTGAAAAAAAATGTAGTAACATTTGTCATCGTTGAATCTGGCGATTGCATGGTTCTGCCATTTATTTTTAATAGTAATCCATCTTCTATATGATCGCTATTTGTTTGACCATTTCCAAAGCTTTGTGTTTCGCCCGTGATATAAATGTAATCACCAACCATAACAGCATCATGAGATACTTCGTCAAAAGCACCACCCCAAATAATAGAATCGTTTAATATTCCTGTTGTATCGTACTTCAATACAAAAATATCTTTGCCACCATTACCATAACTGGATGTTGTACCAATTACATATATTATGCTATCACCATCGGTAACAATTGTTCGAGCATCTTCAGTCCCTGTTCCGCCCCAGATGTGTGACCACTTAAGCTGTCCTGCACGTGTAAATTTTTTAATACAAGTTTGCGAATTACCTGGCGGACAATAATAACCTACTGTATAGAGCATAGAATCGGCACTCATTGTTAGTCCAAGCACTTCGTCATTGTTTGAATTGCTCCATGTTACATCCCATTGATAAGCTCCATTGTTGCGGCTGAAACAAGCAAGTGAGCCATCGAATAAATTGACATGAGCACCGACATACAAAAAATTGTTATCCATTGCCATATGTCCGTTTGCACCATCAAATGCCCCTATTCCATCATAATCCCAATAGTTTGTCCAAATATGCTGACCTGAAAGTGATATTTTTTGAAGGAGTACATCTTCGTCGGTTGTATTTCCTTTTGTCCAGCCGGAGAGATAGATACCATCGGGCTGAACATTTAATCCGTCAATTTCTTCGTAGCCATAATCTGGAATAGGACTATAGATATATTGCCAATTCAACGCTGCATTGCTGGTATTGTAGCTAAGCACAAGACCATCGGCGGAACTATTTGCACCTGTCGAATCGGTTCTACCTGAAAGATAGACACTGGAGCCATGAACTGTGGTTTTAAATGCAATGTCGTTATATATTGAGCCAAAGGGTGTACTTTGCCATATTTGCTGTGCGTCAGGTGCAATTTTAAAAAGGATGATGTTGTAATACCAATAAGGGAACTGATTTTTTTCTTCTATTGCCCAATAGATATTTCCGGTACTATCTGCATCAACTGCCCATGCTAATTCATCGGTAGAAAGTCCGCGCGTGAGATACCAAAGTTGCCCGAAAGAATTGGCAACAAATAATTGAATGAGAATAATCAGTGTAAAAGTTTTTTTATTCATTTTATTACCTCCAGTTTTTTAGTTTGTAAAAAATTATTGCCTTTTACTTGTAAAAAATAAATTCCGTTGGGCAAATTAAGATTTAGGATTAAGGATTTAAGATTAAGGATTTTTGATTGGTAAACATTTTTGCCGAAGGCATCAAAAATCTTCAGTTCTGCATTTTTTAACCATTTATCATTAATTGTAATTCGCAAATCTCCGTTTGTGGGATTGGGGTAAACAGAAATATTTGTTTGTAATTGATTTTCAAAAACAGAAGTAGTTCCTGAATGATAAATAATTGTCCCATTATTTCCGCAAGCCCAAATATCTGTTATTCCTATACCGTGAATTGCGTTTAGATTTTCTATTGTTCCTGATGTTTCAATAAACCATGTTAGCCCTCCGTCTATACTTTTAAGTATTATTCCGTTATCACCACAAGTCCAGATATTTAATGCATCTGCATAATAAAGTGCATTTAAGTTTAGTGTTGTACCGCTGGTTGATAAAGTCCAGTTTGTTCCTCCGTTAATTGTTTTCAAAATGGTTCCGGTATTACCAACAACGATTCCATTATTTGCATCTATGAACATTATTTTATTTAATTGATTTGTTGTACCGGATGTTTGTTGCGTCCAATTTGTGCCGCTATTAATGGTTTTAATTATTAATCCACCATCACCTAGTACCCAACCTATTGTACTGTTTGCAAAATAAATTCCTCGTAACACTTTGTTCGCATTGGCGGATATCTGAATTAAATTAAAAGTGAAAGGATTGTAGAGAAACCCATATCCTACTTCAATATCACCAACAACCCATCCTGAAGAGAAAGATGTAAAATAACAATCGTACAGATCAGTCATTCCACCACCTATGTTTGTCCATGAGCTACCACTATTAGATGTTTGCAAAATATCCTGAAAGCCACCCGCTGTAAATCCCGATGTTGAATTTATAAATCGTAAACTATATTGCGTGGTTGTAACACCTAAACTCATAGTGTTCCAAATTGCACCACCATCAGATGTTTTTCTTCCAGTTCCCGATGTTCCAACTGTAAAAACTGAGGAATTAGTAGTCGCAAATATTGAGTTTAAATTCTGAATTGTCCCGGAAGTTTGAGAAATCCATTGTGCAAAACTTTCCGTCCAAAATATTGCAAAGAATAATGCCGTAAAAAAGAATTTGTTTTTCATTTTATTACCTCCATTTTTTTTGTTTGTATAAAATTATTGCCTTTTACTTGCAAAAAATATATTCCATTAGGCAAATTAAGATTTAGGATTAAGGATTTTTGATTAAGGATTTTAGATTGGTAAACACATTTGCCGAAGACATCATATATTTTTAAATCGTAATTCTGATTCTGCCAGTTTGTAATTTCGAGTGTGGTTGTTTCGCTGAAAGGGTTAGGATAAATTTCTAAAATCGACTCTTCGCTGATATCGTTCACTCCCAATAAACATCCATAGGTCGCCAGTTGAGAAGCTAAACTGATTCTACGGTTAGTGATGAGGGATTTTAATCCGGGAATTACATTAGTTCCTGTCGTTACATTTATATTAATGTTATCCTCAAACTGCTGGTTTGTATAAAACTTGTTAGTGTCGGCATAAACATAAGGACGTATAAGGTTTGCCAAACTATCAATTATCGGGTCAAGATAAGCATTGCTATAATAATTGCTCACATAATTGCAAACAGTGTTTATATAAGAATTTAAGTAAGTCGTGTCCTGAAGCATTCTTTTGTTTAATGGACGGATGCTTGGGCTTGGGGGAATGAAAAGTATGCTTAGATTTTCAAGTTGAGAAATATTCATCCCAAAATGTTTATTTGCTCCGAACGTTCCGTTAACATCCCATATAATAAAATCAAATTTATTCGTTGCTGTATTGTGGTAAACATAATAATTATGCCCTGAACCCATATACGAATCAAGGTTTACGAATATATTATTGGCTGCCCATGCTTCAATCCACGAAATTGTATTTAAAACATTCTCCAGCGAGTCGTAAAGATTTACGGAAGAAGTATTATTTATTTCGTCAGTGAGATGCACAAGGTCGGTCCAATCGTTTTCGGTTTCATTGGTTTTGAGTTCATAGCTGTGGTAATAATTGGCTGGGTTGCTACCTAACCATTCCAGTGTGCCGTATGGGTCACCTTTAAAAAGATTGCCTCCATCGTTTCCGTATTCATTCTGTAAAAATGTTTTATTCACCTGTTCTATCAGCGTATAAAGTCCCCACAGTGTGTCATTGATATAAAGGTTAGTGTATGTTGCCCGTGGTGCTTCAACGCCTGCTGCAAGGCAGAAATCAAGAAATATTTTTTCACGCATCATCGTAGGATCACTGGCACCATTGTTCAGGTTGATGACTTTCAACCCGTCATATTTCTGTCCGCTCACAAACTCGTTGAAGTCAATCTTGAAAGAGTTTTTTAAACTGTCCTTACTGAAAGACGAATTCCCTTTAAACTGAATTCCAACGGAATTAATATATGTTCCGTCAATTTCCACATCGCCAGGCATTTTTTTATCTATTGGTTTATACATCACCAGCGAATCCCACCAATTGGCTTGGGAGAAATAAATTTTTACAGTATGAATATTGGGTGAGAAGAAAATGGAATCGCCAGGGTTTTGGGAAAAAGAAAAATTACTGATAATATAAAAAATGCTGTTTAAAAAAATAATTTTTGTTTTCATTTTATTACCTCCAGTTTTTTAGTTTGTACAAAATTATCACTTTTTATTTGCAAAAGATAAATTCCGTTGGGCAAATTAAGATTAAGTACTGACCTCACCCCCGACCCCTCTCCGGAGGAGAGGGGAGTGGATTTGTTGATGGTTGATTGGTAAACGATTTTGCCAAAAACATCATAAATTTTTAAATCGTAATTCTGATTTTTCCAGTTTCTAATTTCGAGTGTAGTTGTTTCATTGAATGGATTTGGATAAACATTTACAGAATTATTTTGTAAAATATTAGCCTCAATTCCTGATGAATGCGAAAAATAGTAAGCACCTATATCCATTCTTGTTCCGTCAGGGTCTTGGTCGGTAGTATCTGTAATCCATGTTTGTCCATCATTATATAAATCTGGATTGCCAGTATCAATACATGGTGAAATAGATTGCAAATGAAGAATAGAGTCTAATAACGGGTCGGCAACAAATGAATTAATATCATTTCCTGTTATGTTTTGGAACTGACTTATACTGTCAACTCCTATGTACATTAGGTTTAACGAATCAGTGATATTAAAAAGCAAAGAATTTGAGATTGCATTATTACGATAAAAATCATTGAAGTTTGAAATAATCGAACCGAAATTATGTGTAAAACTCATACTAAACGGGTATTTGTTCGATTTAGCAAAAAAAATATTATTTTCAATAATAATATTATCAAGTAAAATTAAAGTATCGGCAAGGGTTGCAGGTGCTATTTGATCGCCTATATCCATCTCATTACAACCATTTTTATATGTAGTATTATTTTTTACCTCACAATTTTTACTGCGATGAATACGTATTCCGGAACCTTGATTAAAATAGGATACATTATTTTTAAAAGTGCAACCACCATTTTGTCCAACATCTGCCGATTCATCAATAATAAATCCATTTCCATCTGAAGGACTAAAACTAAAAGTTGCAGAATCCGCATTATGATGAGATTTATTTCCAATGATGTATAAACTTGAATTTGTTGCTCTGAATATACTAATTCCAGAAGAATATCCGAGTCCGATTCCATTGTACGAAACATCATTATTTGTAACCAAAATATTGCTATTGGTGAAGTTTATAGCAATGCCTGTTCTTCCGTTATGGTGAATCGAATCACTATCAATTGCAATATGATTGCATCCTTGTACAAGTACTCCAACTTCTGCAAAAGAATCAATTTCAAACCCTTGAATTTTAATATAAGATTGGTTGTTTATAAAAACTCCATTATTTTTTGTGATGTACCATGAATAAATATCAGGGCTACTTACAGTATCTTCAAGAAAAACAAAAAGTGTATTAAGTGAATCGGAAACAAAGCTTTTGCCTGAGGATACATGGTTTTGGTATATATAACTACTATCTAAAGGAAGTTGACTGCCACCTCCATCTATACTTTTAAAGGAAGGCATACGCTGTGTATCCCTGTATGCTTCAACATAACCGTGTTTAGTGCTATCTAATTGTATTTTCCAAACATTGTGAAGACTGGTATCCAACTGATGCCAAAGAGTATCCTGTTGCCATATTGCACCTTCAGCAATAACTGAATCTAAAAGAACAATACCTGTTATTTTTGTACTAAAAGTAGTATCAGAACGAAATGTAATATAGTTGCCTGGGCTGCCGGATTTCTTAGGAATAAGTGATGCTCTGTAAATACCTTGCATTATAATAATTGTATCACCTGGAGCAGGAGTAGTAGTATCCATGCATGCTCTTCTTAATGTCTTCCATGCTGCACTGGGGCTTGTGCCGGAATTATAGTCGCTTGCTGTGCTATTATTACCATTAACATAGTAAGTAGTTTGAGCAAAAACATGATTTAAAATATTTATACTTATTGTTAATATAAATAAATAAATTTTCATTTTATTACCTCCAGCTTTTTAGTTTGTAAAAAATTATTTCTTTTTACCTGTAAAAAATAAATTCCATTTGGCAAATTAAGATTTATTATTGACCTCACCCCCGACCCCTCTCCAAAGGAGAGGGGAGTGGATTTGTTGATGGTTGATTGGTAAACAGTTTTGCCAAAGACGTCAAATATTGTTATATCATAATTATTATTTTGTGTTTTGTTATTAATGATTTCTAAAGTGGTTGAGTTGCTGAATGGATTAGGGTAAATACTTATTTCTTCTGAATTATTATTTTCTTTAACTATATTGTTATTACAATGTAATAACCATTCTGCAAGTGCCGGTCTGTCATTTCCGAGAGAATCTCGTAAAGCTACGCTTTTAAAAAGTTTTACAACAGCGGAGTCAGATGGTTCCATCCAATAATTTAAAAATAACCAGTTTACAACTTCAACATTTTTGCCGGAAATTATATTAAAAATTTTATTTACATAATTAACTTGTTCCAAAGAAGAAGCATACCATGAGCCAATTAAAGAATCGCCAGGCCAACCTGTTTCCGCAATAACAACTGGCTTATTACCAATCCTTGAAAAAATCGGGTCAAGATAATTTAAAGGTACATCATTAGCATGTTGGTAATTAAAAAAAGGATAAACTGTTAAACCAATAATATCTAATTTGCTTGTATCAAAAATATCAAAGGCATTCCAATATGGTGTACTCCAACCTGTTAAAATTCCATTTCCCGAAAGATGTTCAAAATTAAAAGTAGTTCCTACTTTTGAATTTGGCGAATGAACTTTTATAGAATCATAAGCTTGATTATAAAATGAAACCCAATTCAAATAATCCAACGAATCCTGCTCCCAGTACATGCTTATTTCATTGCCAATAAAAACATAAGCTGGATGAAGCGAGTCGGCAGTATTAATAAGCATTTGAAGAAATAAATTTTTCATTTCAGCATTTGTCCAGTTATTAGTAGGGTTTGATGGTACAGCCAAATGTAGTTGAGGATATGTTGCCCATGCACAATTTACCATATCAACATAGTTATAAGGTAAGGGTTGCAACTGGCAAATAATGTTGTTTAAATTTGGAATATTTCCACTTTTAGTTATTGTATCACTCCAACTTCCGTTGGCATAAACAACTCCACCGTTGCAGGTATTTGAAACTTCCTGTAAAAAAGCTCCAAACTGCGAAAAATCGGGGTGCCCCAAAGGTGATACACCATACCCTAATTTCCCCATATAGTTTGACTGGGCTGAACAAGTAATTGAAATGAAAATAAAAAACAATAAATATATATTTCTTCTCATATCTAAATTGTTAGTTAGTACAAAATTATTCTTTTTTTAATACACTTAAAAATAATTTTACCCTTACTTATAACAAATAAATTCCAAGTCTCAAATTCCAAGTGCAAAATTCCAAATTTCAAATACCAAACTAACTCCAAGCGGTCTGATGGGTACGTAGTAAATTGTGTGTCTATTTCCTAACCCATCTGACCGCTCCAAGCCAGTGCCAAATTCCAAGTGCCAAATTCCAAATTTCAAATTTAAAATCCCAAAACACAAAAATCAAATTTTAAAAATAAAATGATGTAGTTTTGTAATTGCTAATTTTTCAGATGTTATTAAAAAAAAACATATCATTTTTTATTTTGCTAATAATTATTTTATTTTCATGCAAAAACAAGCCGGAAGTTGATGATTACAAAAAAACTCCAAACGGAATTTATTATAAATTACTTCAAGTCAGCAGAAAATCCAAAAAACCTAAAAATGGCGATTATATAACATTTCACATTAAATATTTTACAGGAAACGATTCGTTGTTTTTCGATGCAATCAGAAGTATAAAATATAATCCACCTCCATTCCGAGGTTCAATTCAGGAATGTTTTGCAATGCTTTCGGAAAATGACAGCGCTTCGTTTTATATTGATGCCGATAAGTTTTTTTATAAAACAATAAAAGCTCCTTTGCCAAAATTTATACCTCCACAAAGTTTTTTTAAGATTGGTATTAAAATGTTGTCAGTTTCTTCATTTGAAAATTTTGAAAAAGGGAAAGAAGAATTTTTAAGTTGGGTTAGCGGTTTTGGCGAATATGAGCAATCTGTATTAAAGCATTTTATAGAAAACGAACAAATAAATGCAAATCCATCACAAACAGGTATTTATAGGATTGATATTAAAAAAGGTGATGGTAAAAAAGTTGAGGTAAGTGATACTATTACAGTACATTATGAAGGAAGATTTTTAAACGGTAAAATTTTCGATAGTACAAAAAAGCGAAATGAACCATTTCAATTCGTTTATGGAACTGAGTGGCAAGTGGTAAAGGGACTCGAAGAAGCAATTGGAGAAATGAAACAAGGCGACCACGCACTTTTTATTATGCCTTCGGCACTTGCTTTTGGTGAAAAAGGTTCGTCAAGTGGAATTATTCCGGCATATACTTCGGTTGTTTTTGAGGTTGAGTTACTTGAAGTTAAGTAGTTATTTAGTTTTTGGTTTAAAAGTTTATGGTTTTTGGTTATAAAGTTACTATTTTATTGAGTTATTTTTTAACACAAAGAACTAAAAACCTAAAACCTGAAACTTCTTAATAAATATTATCTTTATAAAATTTTTAAAAAAAATGGCTGTAATAAACGAAAATAAAATAAATGCTGAAGTAGTTCTGAAAGTTGCCAAACTTATGGCAGTTGCAGCTAGAACAGCTCCTAAAGCACGTGGTAACGATAATCTTGAAATTGCAATTGTTACTGATAAAACAATTAAAATGCTTTCGGAAACAATGGAAGGAATAGGTAAAAAATATAAAATGGATTTTTTTAACCGCGATGCCGAAAATATTTTAAATTCTCCTGCAATTTTAATTATTGGCACTCGCATTAAAACTCAAGATATAAAAAAATGCGGAATGTGTGGTTTTAAAAATTGTTCCGAAAAAAAGAAACACGAAGATATGCCATGCGTTTTTAATACAAATGATTTGGGAATTGCCATTGGTTCTGCGGTTTCGGTAGCATCAAATCATCATATTGATAACAGGGTAATGTTTAGCATTGGACAAGCGGCATTAAAATTAGAACTTCTCGGAAAAGAAGTAAAAATTGCTTTTGGAATACCGCTTTCGGCAACTTCAAAAAACCCATTCTTTGATAGACCTAATGTTAAAATTTAGAATTTTTGTCATGTTGAGCGAAGTCGAAACATCTTATTAAAATTTTGAAAACAATGAACAAAATACTTTTTATAGATTCAACGCATCCATTGTTAAAACAAATGTTAGAAGCAAGTGGCTTTAATTGTGAAATTGATACCGAAATTAATTATAACAAATTACTAAATACTATTGGCAATTATACTGGTATTATTTTAAGAAGTCGCTTAACACTTGACAAAGAAATTTTATCGAAAGCAACAAAACTTAAATTCATAGGCAGAGTTGGTTCTGGATTGGAAAGTATTGATACCGAATTTGCTAAATTTAAAAATATTGAATGTGTAAACTCTCCCGAAGGCAGTCGCGATGCAGTTGGCGAACAAGCTGTGGGATTGTTGTTATCGCTTTTAACAAATATAAATAAATCGAATTTTGAAATAAAAAATGGGAGATGGTTACGCGAAGAAAACAGAGGAACAGAAATTAAAGGAAAAACTATTGGAATAATTGGATACGGAAACATGGGAAGTGCTTTTGCACATAAACTTTCAGGATTCGAAACAAATGTAATTTCGTACGATAAATATAAAACAAATTACAGCGATGGATATACAAAAGAAGTTGCATTAGACGATATCTTCATGCTTTCTGACATTATTAGCCTGCATGTTCCTTTAACAGAAGAAACAAAGTACATGGTTAACAGTAAATTCATCAATAAATTCAAAAAAAACATTTACCTAATAAACACTTCTCGTGGTCTGGTAGTTGAAACAGAAAGTCTTTTAAATGCAATAGACACAGGAAAAATTAAAGGTGCCGGGCTCGATGTTATTGAGTATGAGGAATCTTCATTTGACAAAATGGATTTAAACAATATGCCAGCTACATTTTATTATTTGCTTAACAACCCTAAAGTAATTATTACTCCACACTCTGCAGGCTGGACTCACGAATCGAAAATAAAATTAGCCGAAGTTCTTGCAAATAAAATAATTTCATTTTCAAAAAAAACAGGGTTTGTTTAATGAAACATCCATGATTAATTTTAAAACACACGACTTGTTCCGATTTATAGGAAAGGGAATGATTATTAGTACGATTGAGAAGATTGAGAAAACAAGATTGAATAGATTGAGAAAACAAGATTGAATAGATTGAGAAAACAAGATTGAATAGATTGAGAAGACAAGATTGAAGAACGTCTTCATCAATCTTATCAATCTTCTTCAATCTACATCAATCTGAAAAATATAAAAAATAGAGTATCAATAAACTAAAAAATATAAACACATGAAAAAAATATTTGTAATCGTTGTTTTTGTTATTGCATCATCTTTAAGTATAGTGTATGCACAACCGGTAAATGGTGAATTAGTTTCCGACACAGGTAATATCAGAGTTGTAAAAGTGTGGGGAACCCATTACCAACGTGGTTTTGCTTATGGATATTTATGTAGTCAGAAAATATTTTCTGTATATAATAATTACATTCTTCCTAACTTTGGAGGTCTGCTTCCGTTGGCAAAATCAATTATAGGGAATCAAAATAATTTTTCTATAGACACCATTTATGTAACTGAAGCAAAGGCTATGTTAGATGGAATGGCAAATGCAGGTATTGATACTGCCGGAATTTCGTACCTTGATTTATTTGTTGTAAATTTTATTACTGACCTTTCGGGATTTATTACCAAAAAAGAAATTATTCAGAATTGTTCCAGTCTCATGGATTGGGGCGATGCTACTTTGGGAACAGATTTAAACGGTAAGTCAGTTATTTCCCATCATCTTGATGCAAGCCCATTAGATACCAATATTACCAACAATCAAGTGGTAATTATTCATGTCCCCTCTGAAACTAACGAACAACCATGGATTTTAACAGGTACTGCCGGACAGATGGCTGCTTCACAGGCATTTAACATTCATGGGGTTACTGCTTTTTTAAATACAGTTAACGGCTTCACCGCTTTAGTAAACAAAGGCTACGAACCAGTAACGCTTGCCATACGAAAAGGATTAGAAAAAGTTGATTTTAATAACGATGGTTTGCACAATGTTAATGATATTCGCGACGCATTATCTTCTAATACCAATGGGTATGCAAGCGGTTTTATTGTATGTTCGCTGGCTCCATCAACAGCGGGTTACGATAGTCTGATTGCCATGGTGGCAGAACTGGCTCCACAACAACCTTATGTAACTTTTCGATATAATAATTATACCGATAGTATTGATGGCGATAATTTATATGCTGCCAATGACATGGTGAAAAGAAACAATGCCCAAATTTATTGTTCACGATATTTGAATGTGAGTAATGTTATTCACACAAATTACAACGGACAAAACATCGGTTCATCTGATAACTGGAACATAATGAAAACACAATCTGTTCAGAATATAAACCTTCAATTTATTCAGGTAATACCCGAAGATTGTGTATTTAAAATAGCAGTGAGCCATTATGGAAACCCAGCTTATCAATTTGCCCCTCAAGTATTTAATTTTTGTGAATTATTTTCGACAAATATCAAATCCAAAACAGTTGTTGATGAGATAAGTATAAATCTTTTTCCAAATCCTTCTGTAAATAATTTAAACATTGAAATAACAAATGCTACGGGTTTATTTACAGTCGAAATTTATAATGTTTTAAATCAAAAGATACATTGCTCTGAAATTGGGAAAAAATCTTACATTGATATTTCAAATTTACCGAAAGGAATTTATTTGTTAAAAATATATTCAAAAAATGTTTCACAAATTAAAAAATTTGTGAAACAATAATTTACTATAGAGGGGTTCTAAAATCCGATAGCTATCGGATTTTAGAAGTCCCGTATATACAAATTATACACTTGGCAGGTGGAATACAGTTAAAAATAAAACCCAAATTGGCTGTTATTGTCTTATATTAAAACCTTTTTTCTAATAATGTGCAATATCTTTACATCCTTGGTCTGTGGCACACAGACCAATTGTGAATATAATATGCACATTAATATAACAAATATCTGTTATCAATAATATGAATACGCCCCATCTTTTTAACAAATTATAAAACACTTTAAGTTGTTGATTATTTTTTATTTCGTTTAATCACTTAATATTTGATTAAAATTTATAGAAAAATGGGTTTTTGGACTGACTGTCGTTACTTATTTTCATTAACAATATACCTCTCTTTATTAAATATTTGAGGTGTCCAGTTATTTAAAAAGGTTGCTACTTTTAAAGTATCGTAGCCTTTTTCTTTTTCGAGCAACCCACTATCTTGAGTATGCAATCTTTCACCTTTTGAATTTAAAACAACGAGCACAGGAAAACCAAACCTTTGTGGAAATCCTAATCTTTCCAAAGCATCATAATTTCTGTTTTCTTTACTGTAATTCAAATGTATAAGAACGTAGCTCGATTTTATTATGGAATCAATTTGAGGAACATCTTTACAAAAATTATTAAATTTAAAACACCATGGGCACCAGTTTCCACCAACCTGAACTAATACATTTTTATTATCATCTTTAGCTTTTGTTACAGCTTCGTCAATTTGTTTCATTCCATTTAAAGTTGGAATATAAATCAGCTTTTTTTCTTGGCTATTTGCCAATAACGAAAACAATATCAGTATGGTTACTAAAGTTATTCTTTTCATATCTGAAATACTTTTTACAAAATTAAAAAATATTTACAAGAATTAACAGGTTTTAAAACCTGTTATATCTAAATAAATAAAAAAATATTTTTTTATTTATAAAATAGGTTTTATCTTTGCAACGATAGCTCAATGGGGTGCCTTAATATAACGGGCTGAGAATATACCCTTAGGACCGGGACGGGTAATGCCGAGCCGGAAAACCAAAAGACCTCCATTGACTTAAATTTTTAATTATTAACCATGAAAAAATATTTCTTCGGTTTAATTTTGATTTTTATTTAAAGAATTTATGAGTCCAGTCTAAAAAGGTATAATTTAATAATAAAATTGAAAAAATAAAAAAATGTTGCCACAGATTACGCTGATTTCCACAGATTTAAAAATCATTTATCTGCGTTAATTCGTGTAATTCGTGGCAATAAAAGATTTTTATACCGTACTCATTTATAAATCATTCTAAAAAATAAAATCTTTTTTGTTCATGATGTTTAAATTAAATTAATTATGGAGATAAAGGTAAATAACCAGATTGAAAAATTCCCTGAAAACTGTTCAATTCAATTATTAGTTGACGAAATAATAAATGAAAAACAGAAGGGAATAGCCATTGCGGTAAATAACCAGGTAATAAAAAAAGAATACTGGCAGGAATATTTCCTTAAACAAAACGATGAAGTTATAATCATTAAAGCTACACAAGGAGGATAGTACATTTTACATGAAATAATCATGCAAAATCCACAAAATAAAATAAACTAAAATTAAGTTGAAAATGACAAAAAATGATATTACAACTGAACCTTTAACAGGCTCAAAAAAGATTTATGTTCAGGGTAAACTCCATGATATTAAAGTCGCTATGCGCGAAGTATCACTTTCCCCCACCACTCATTCAAATGGACTTGTTGAAGAAAATCAATCGGTTACATTATATGATACCAGCGGTCCATATACCGACCCCGAAGTAAATATTGATATAAAAAAAGGGTTACCTCAGTTACGTAAGGAATGGATTCTAAATCGCGGAGATGTTGAACAACTGAATGAATTCAGTTCCGAATATTGTAACATGCGTAATGCAGATAAAAGCATTGATCACATTCGTTTTGAACATATTAAAAAGCCTTTAAAAGCAAAAGAAGGGAAAAATATCTCTCAGATGCATTATGCTAAAAATGGTATTATTACTCCTGAAATGGAATATGTTGCAATTCGTGAGAATCAAAGAACAGATTATTTAATTATACAACGTACAAAATATTCGGAAATCTTAACACAACAACATGCAGGGAATAGCTTCGGAGCAAACACGCCTAAAGGTATAATTACTTCTGAATTTGTACGTAACGAGATTGCTGCTGGACGGGCTATTATTCCGGCGAATATAAACCATCCTGAAAGTGAACCCATGATTATCGGCAGGAATTTTTTAGTAAAAATAAACACTAATATCGGAAACTCTATTGTAACATCCGGAGTTGAAGAAGAAGTGGAAAAAGCAGTATGGAGCTGCCGTTGGGGTGGCGATACTTTAATGGATTTATCTACCGGAAAAAACATTCATGAAACCCGTGAATGGATAATTCGTAATTGCCCGGTTCCGGTGGGAACAGTTCCTATTTATCAGGCTCTTGAAAAAGTAAATGGCAAAGCTGAAGACTTAACCTGGGAAATTTTCAGAGATACATTAATTGAGCAGGCTGAACAGGGAGTTGATTATTTTACAATTCATGCAGGCGTATTACTACGTTACGTTCCATTAACAGCAAAGCGTATCACAGGAATTGTTTCGAGAGGTGGTAGTATAATGGCAAAATGGTGTCTGGCTCATCATAAAGAGAATTTTCTTTATACTCATTTTGAGGAAATGTGTCAAATTATGAAAGACTATGATGTTGCATTTTCTCTTGGCGATGGATTACGACCGGGTTGTATTGCCGACGCAAATGACGAAGCACAATTTGCAGAACTTAAAACCCTGGGAGAGCTTACTAAAATAGCCTGGAAACATAATGTACAAACAATAATAGAAGGCCCTGGTCATGTTCCTTTAAATCTGATCAAGGAAAATATGGAACTGCAATTAGAATATTGTAACGAAGCACCTTTTTATACCCTTGGTCCTTTAACAACCGACATTGCACCGGGATATGATCATATTACATCAGCTATCGGAGCAGCATTAATTGGTTGGTACGGAACAGCAATGCTTTGTTATGTAACTCCGAAAGAACATTTAGGATTACCTAACAAAAAAGATGTAAAAGACGGGGTCATTACCTATAAAATTGCCGCCCATGCAGCTGATCTTGCAAAAGGACATCCGGGAGCACAATTCAGGGATAACGCATTAAGTAAAGCCCGGTTTGAATTCAGATGGAACGATCAGTTTAATCTGTCATTTGATCCGGATACTGCATATAAATTTCATGATGAAACCCTACCAAAAAATGAAGCCAAGGTTTCTCATTTCTGCTCCATGTGCGGACCTCATTTCTGCTCCATGAAAATCTCACACGAAGTTCGTGACTATGCAGATAATATGAACGATAAAGAATCCGAATATATCAAAAAAGGACTGGAGGAAAAAGCAGAAGAATTTAAATCCTCCGGAACTGAATTATATTTATAAGATGATTATTGTTATCACTGATCCGGTTTTTATTAAAGATGAAGTCAACCTCATCCATCAGTTATTTTATGATGGCCTGGAGATACTTCATCTCAGAAAAAAGCAATATACAAAAGAAGATATCAAAAAATTTATTGAAACAATTCATAACAATTATCACAAAAGGATAGTCTTACATTCTCATTATCATCTGGCAGAAGAGTATCATCTGAAAGGAATCCATGTCCCGGTGACCTATAATGATAAAGGCAACAATAAACCTCTAAGCATTTCATTTCATTCAGTTAATGAAATTATGGAATCCGATAAGAAATTTGATTACGGGTTTTTAAGCCCTGTTTTCAATAGTATCTCAAAGCAGAATTATAAAAGCAATTTTGATCTTCAAAATCTCAAAAATTATCGGGATTTATTTACCGAAAAAAGAATCTTTGCCCTGGGTGGAATTGATGAGAACAAAATTGATATTTTAAAAGATACAGGATTTCCCGGAATAGCTTTATTGGGGGCAATATGGCAAAACAGTAATCCTATCGAAAAATTCAATAAAATAAAAAAAAGATGGATGAAAAAAGAAACTGTGTGTTAAGCATTGCAGGCTTTGACCCCAGTGGCGGAGCAGGCATACTTGCTGACATTAAAACTTTTGAAAGACACCGGGTTTACGGAGTTTCAGCCATTAGTTCCGTTACTTTTCAGAACGATATTGAATTTAACAGTATCCAATGGATTAATGCAGATGATATAATAAAACAGGTTTCATTGTTAAGAAAAAGATTTGAATTTTCAATTATCAAAATCGGATTGATTAAAGATTTAGAATCGCTTGAAAAAATAATAAATTACCTGACTTCTTCTATTTCAAACCCGATTATAATATGGGATCCCATTATTAAAGCCAGTGCCGGTTTTGAATTTCATAATAAATTTCAAAATAAAGACTTATTAGTTGTTATTAAAAATATTTTTCTGATAAGTCCTAATGTTGAAGAAATAATATTTATAACAAATAATAATGATCCCAAAAAAGCTTCAAAGGAATTATCAAGGTATTGTAATGTCCTTTTAAAGGGCGGGCATAATGAAATGGAACCTGGAATAGATTATTTATATATAAAAAACAATGTAGAGAAGATTTTACCTGCAAAAGAAAATATTTTTCCCAAACATGGTTCGGGTTGTGTGTTATCTTCAGCTATTGCAGCAAATCTTGCTTTGGGATTTGATTTATTGACTTCCTGTTATAATGCAAAAAACTACGTTGAGACATTTTTATCGTCAAACCGTTCATTAATTGGTTATCATTATGTATAGCAAACTCCAGTATATTTCCCAGGGCTCAACACCTGAAGAGCAATTTAATAATATTAACAGTACTCTTGATGCCGGCTGTAAATGGATACAATTACGTTTTAAAAATTGTGAAAAAAAACAGTTAATAAATTTAACTGAAAAAATAAAAAAACTATGTTCATTATATAATTCCACATTAATAATTAATGATAATGTTGACATAGCAAAAATAGCTGATATTCATGGTGTCCATCTTGGATTAAAGGACATGCCAATCACAACGGCCAGAGAAATTTTAGGTGAAGATAAAATAATCGGTGGTACAGCCAATACTATAACCGATGTACTAACAAGAATTAACGAGGGCTGCAATTATATTGGTTTAGGACCATACAGGTTTACTACAACCAAAGAAAAATTAAGCCCGGTTTTAGGATTGGATGGTATTAACAGAATAATGAACACACTTACAATAGAACAAAGAAATGTACCTGTCTATGCAATTGGAGGCATTCAACATGGTGATATTGATGACATTTTAAAAACAGGTGTTTATGGTGTTGCCATATCAGGTCTTATAACATTAGGAAAAGATAAAAAAGAAACAATAGAAAAATTAAATTCATTGTTATATGAAACATCCACGACTAAATAAAGACACACAAGGGAATGATTATATTAGCGGTTGAGGTTAAGTGATGAGATTGAAAAAGATTGAGAAAACAAGATTGAGAAGAAGGATTGAAAGGATTGAAAAAACAAGATTGAATAGATTGAGAAGACAAGATTGGAGAACGTCTTCATCAATCCTATCAATCTTCTTCAATCTACATCAATCTGAAAAATATAATAAATTGAGTATCAGTAAACTAAAAAATATAAACAGATGAAACATCCATGACTAAATAAAGACACACAAGGGAATGATTGTATTTAAAAAAATATCGAATAAGGATTAACGAATAATTGTTACACATCCTGACAGGTTACGAAGTTCCTGTCAGGTCGTGTATCTAAAAAATATAAGTAATTAATAATGAGACAATAACTAAAATATAAACACATGAAAAGATTAATAATAGGGGGTAAAGAATTTAAGTCGAGGTTATTTTTAGGGACAGGAAAATTTGGTTCTTCAAAACTAATGGCTGATGCTGTCGTTTCATCCGGTACCGAATTAGTAACTGTGGCACTAAAACGAATAAATACTTCAAAGAATTCAACAGACAATAAAATTCATGATGATATTCTCGAACATCTTCAACATACCAATATTAATTTATTACCCAATACTTCGGGTGCAAGAAACGCTAAAGAAGCAATTTTTGCCGCTAAACTTGCCCGGGAAGCATTAGAAACAAACTGGATAAAATTAGAAATTCATCCAGACCCAAAATATTTAATGCCTGACCCAATTGAAACATTAATAGCCACAGAAGAATTATCCCGGCTTGGCTTTATTGTTATGCCTTATATACATGCAGATCCGGTGTTGTGTAAACGACTTGAAGATGCAGGAACATCGGCTGTAATGCCGCTGGGTTCACCGATAGGAAGTAACAAGGGCTTAAAAACAATTGACTTTTTAAGAATTATTATTGAGCAAAGTAATGTACCCGTTGTTATTGATGCAGGAATAGGTGCGCCCTCCGATGCCGCAAAAGCCATGGAAATTGGTGCTGATGCAGTTCTGGTAAATACAGCCATTGCAATAGCCCAACATCCGGTTGACATGGCTTATGCCTTTAAATTAGCAGTAGAAGCCGGCAGAATAGCTTTTGAAGCAAAGCTGGCTAATAAAGTAAATAATGCTGAAGCCAGTAGTCCCCTTACTGCATTTTTAGAATAGAATAATTGAACAAAACCTAAAATGAGTTTTCAAAAAATATATGATTTACAGGATTGGAACAAAATAAAAGAGTCCATTTTAAATAAATCTTCCAGTGATGTTGAGAATGCATTGTCTTCGAATAACAGGACAATAGAAGACTTTAAAGCATTAATCTCTCCTGCTGCCGTTCCTTATCTGGAACAAATGGCACAAATAAGTCAACAATTAACACAAAAGCGTTTTGGCAAAACAATTCAATTATATGTTCCTTTGTATTTAAGCAATGAATGTAATAATTACTGCACCTATTGCGGTTTTAATTTTAACAATAAAATAGAACGTAAAACGCTTAATACAGATGAAATTTTAAAAGAAATTTCAGAAATTAAAAAACAGGGATTTGATCATATTTTACTTGTAACAGGTGAGGCACGACAAGTTGTAAACCTGGAATATTTAGTTCAATCCGTCAATCTGATAAAATCAAGTTTTGCAAATACTTCCATTGAAGTACTCCCTCTTTTACAGACAGAATACGAAGAATTAAACCGTGCAGGTGTTTATGCTGTTTTTGTATATCAGGAGACATATAACAAAGAGAAATATAAAGTATATCATCCCAGGGGAAAAAAATCTGATTTTTATTTTCGCCTTGAAACACCTGACAGAATAGGGCGCGCGGGAATACATAAAATTGGATTAGGAATATTATTAGGACTGGAAGACTGGCGGACAGATTCCTGTTTATGCGCTTTACATTTAGAATACCTGCAAAAAAAATACTGGCAAACAAAATATTCGATTTCTTTTCCACGAATCAGGCCATATAAGGTTAATGACCAAGATAAAAAAATATTCGGAGCTTCAGAATCATCAATCTCTGACAAGGAACTTGTACAATTAATTTGTGCTTACCGATTATTTAACGAAGATGTGGAATTATCTGTTTCGACACGTGAGTCAGAAACTTTTAGAAATAATATTATAAAATTAGGTGTTACAAGTATGAGTGCAGGCTCAAAAACTAATCCAGGTGGATATTCAGGCAACCAAAAATCGCTGGAACAGTTTGAAATTGCAGATGAACGAAATGCAGGTCAGATAGCAGAGATAATAGCTTCAAATGATTACGAACCTGTATGGAAAGACTGGGATAATTCATTTTTAAAATATGAATGATTTTACTAAAGAGGAGTTATTACGTTACAGGCATCAATTAATACTGACTGAGGTAGGAAAAAAAGGTCAGGAGAAATTAAAAAATGCTAAAGTGCTCGTTGTTGGTGCCGGCGGATTAGGTTGTCCGGCTTTACAATATCTATGTTCTGCAGGAGTTGGCACAATTGGGATTATTGATTTTGACACGGTAGAACTCCATAATTTAAATCGTCAGATTCTTTATTCAACCGATGATATCGGGAAACCAAAAGTGGAAATAGCAGCAGGTAAATTAAAATCACAGAATCCTAATGTTTCATTTATTGTTTTTAATGAAATTCTGAATAAAAAAAACGGTAAAGAAATCATTTCCCGTTTTGATATTATTGTTGATGGTTCCGATAATTTTCCAACCCGGTTTTTAGTAAATGATATTTGTGCAGAATTAAATAAACCCTTAGTGTTCGGAAGCATTTACAAATTTGAAGCCCAGCTTGCGGTATTTAATTATAAAAACAATAAAAATTTAAGAGATGTTTACGGTGAACCACCTGATTCCGAAGATGCTCCCGGATGCAATGAGAGTGGTGTATTAGGTGTGGTTCCTGGAATACTGGGTGTTTATATGGCAAATGCTACTATACAGTTAATACTCGATATTTATAAATCAGACAGTTTCATAGTTTTTGATTTACTCAAATTTGATATTTTAAAATTAAAAATGTAGTAACTACTCAGCAACCATAAAAGTTGTCTCGCAAAGTCGCAAAGAACGCAATGAATTATGACCGAAAACGAAGTAGCCAAAATATTAGTTAATATCTTTCTGAAGGTTCATCAGAAATTAGGACCCGGTTTGCTGGAATCAGTTTACGAAGCGGCAATATGTTATGAACTGGATAAATTAAGAATAAAATACAAGCGGCAGGCAGAGATTGCTGTGTTTTATGAAACAGTATAATTGGGTTTAGGATTTAGAGCAGATATTATTGTAGAAGAAAAAGTCATAGTGGAAATAAAATCAGTAAAAACAATGTCATCCACTTTTCCTAAAATCTTGTTAACCTATTTACGAGTAACAAATTTAAAACTGGGACTTCTTGTCAATTTTAATGTTGATTTAATAAAATATGGAATTAAAAGAATTGCAAATAATCTGTAAGAACGCAAAGAAAAAAATCATTAATGATTTTTTTAAAACTTTGCGTGCTTAAAACTTTGCGTGCATTGCGTCTTTGCGAGAAATAATGCGAACCTGAGTAGTAACAAAATGTAATTCATTTTTTGTCATAAAAAATTGATGATTGTAACATATAACGTTGATTATTAATACTCCAAATGCTTTTATTTAGCCACTTTTTAACTTTGTGAACTTGGTAGCACTTCGATAAGCTCAGTGCATCGCTTTGCGAGACAAATTTTTTACTTGCGTAACATGAGTTACCTAAATTTAAGTTTTTAAATAGTCGTCACTTAAAAAGTATTCAACAAATTAATATCCAGTTAAATAATGTTATAAAATAATAAAATAAATTGCAAGAAATAATATTTTACCACGTTGGATATTTGTTTTTTATTTTCGCTCCATTGTTCAACGGAGTTATCCCACGTGGTGAACAGTTAAAACCTTGCATATTTTCATAATATATTTATTGTAATAAGATTGATTTTCCCTATTAGTTTTAATCGAAGCAAGTGCGGTGGGTTGTCCACGAACGGCTTTAGCCCTCACGAACACCATAAAAAAATAAAAAAAAGATGTGAGTAACTGTGCGAACTACAATTTTTGGGCAAATTATTCACGGTGTTACAACAAAGCTATTTCATCTATCAAACTCCTAAATTTGAATTAGTTAAAAAATTGGAGTTGGACTTCGTGGAGGGTTTTTTGTTTCTTTTTTGGTGGTGAAAAAAGAAAAATAAAAAAAATCTCAATTGAAATTAATAACGACCAAAATTTCTAAAGAGGGTTTTTAAGGGACGACTATTTAGCCACTTTTTAACTTTGTGAACCCTGCCCCGTTAAATAGTTAAAAAAAGAGCGAACTATATAAAGAGCAATTATCTAACGGGGTAAACGGCTTTGCGAGACAAATTTTTTACTTGCGTAACATGAGTTACCTAAATTAAAGTTTAAATAATCTATAAATTAACAGTTTAAGTTATTAACAAATTGAAGATATGTTTCTTAACATATTATTGTTGTATAACTCTGAATAATTGACGTTTATGGCTATTATTAAAGATTTTTGTGTTATTGTTCATAATTTTAATGTTTTAAAAGTGGCTTATTAGCTATATATTTGTAAAATTCTAATTTAAGAAACTAAATTAATTTTTTTATGACAAAAAATGTGATTATTATTGGAGCAGCAGGAAGAGATTTCCATAACTTCAATACCTTCTTTAGAAGAAATAAAGATTATAAAGTAGTAGCTTTTACAGCAGCCCAAATTCCCGACATAGATGGAAGAAAATATCCGGCAGAACTAGCAGGAAAAGAAATGTATCCAGACGGAATTCCTATTTATGCAGAATCCGAACTTGTTAAATTAATAAAAGAACTAAAAGTTGATGTTTGTATATTTTCATATAGTGATGTTCCTTATCAAAGAGTTATGAATATTGGTTCAATGGTAATGGCAGCAGGTGCAAGCTTCATGTTTCTTGGACCAAACGACACAATGATTAAATCAACGAAACCTGTTATTGCAGTTGGTGCAACCCGTACGGGTTGCGGAAAAAGCCAAACATCCCGCAGAATTGTTGAAATATTAATGAAACAAGGATTAAAAGTTGTAGCTATTCGGCACCCAATGCCTTATGGTGATTTAGTAAAACAAAAAGTACAACGCTTTGCAACTGTTGAAGATTTAAAACTTCACAAATGCACAATTGAAGAAATGGAAGAATATGAACCACATGTAGTTCGTGGTAATGTTATTTATGCAGGTGTTGATTATGAAGCAATTGTACGTGCAGCCGAAAAAGACCCTGATGGTTGCGATGTAATTCTTTGGGACGGTGGAAATAACGACTTCCCATTTTATCGTCCCGATTTAATGATTGGTGTCGCCGACCCATTACGTCCCGGTGCAGAAGTTAGTTTTTATCCGGGCGAAGTAGTTGCAAGAATTTCTGATGTTATTGTTATCAATAAAATTGATAGTGCATCGTTAGAAAATATTAATATTGTAAGAAATAATTTACGTAACATTAATCCCAATGCAATTATTATTGACGGTGCTTCACCACTTTCAGTAGATAAACCTGAACTTATTAAAGGCAAACGCGTTTTAGTTATCGAAGATGGTCCAACATTAACACATGGACACATGAAAATTGGTGCAGGAACTGTAGCAGCCCAAAAATATGGTGCGGCTGAATTAGTTGACCCACGTCAGTATGCCGTTGGTAAACTTGCCGAAACATTTAAAATTTATCCAAACATTGGAACATTATTACCAGCAATGGGATATGGCGATGAACAAATTCATGATTTAGAACGCACAATTGAAAACACACCTTGCGATACAGTTGTAATTGCCACTCCAATTGACCTTAAGAGAATTATTAACATTAAAAAACCTACAGTAAAAGTTGGTTATGAACTTCAGGAAATTGGTACTCCAAATTTAGATGGTGTTTTAGAAGATTTTATTACAAAACATAATATTACTAAGAAGTTTGGATGTTCGTGCAATACCTGATAAAAAATACATAAGGACGTTCTAAAAAATCAATAATTGTTACGCAGCGGGCTAAAACATTTATTTATAATAATTTTTTAAAAGAATGTGTAAAAAACAGGTAATTATAAAAAATTATTTTATTTTTGTATTGATATTTTTAAAATTTAATTTTAAATTAATAAACGTTCACAAACGGTTAAAAACGTTTTTTGTGGTAATAATATGATAGTTACAAATATTTTATTAGTTACATATAAAGACGAAATAAACACAATTGCGTTTATACAAGAGTTACCGCCAAGCCATAGAAAAATCAGACTATTTGGAGATTTGCGATTTTTTTTGTATATTTGAAAAAAATGAAATTGAATGAAACCATTAAGAATATATATTGATACATCTGTTTTTGGTGGCTACTATGACACTGAATTCAATAAAGAGACTAAGTTGCTTTTTAAGAAAATTGTAAATGGAGAATTCAATGTTGTAATTTCTGACTTGACTCAAAATGAATTACTAAATGCTCCAAAAAATGTTAGAGATTTATTAAAAGACTTGAAAATTAAAAATGTTGAAATAATTTCAGTAACCGACGAAGAAATCTCGCTTGCAACAAATTATGTCACAGAAAAAGTTGTGGGTCAAACAAGTTTTGAAGATTGTATTCATATTGCAACTGCCACCACAAATCATGTTGACATACTTGTAAGTTGGAATTTCAAACATATTGTTAATGTAATAAGAATCCGAGGTTATAATTCCGTTAACTTAAAAAATGGTTATCATTCAATTGAAATACGTTCACCTAAAGACTTAATATACAATGAAGACTAAAAAGAAATTTGACTGCGTAAAAATGATGCGTGACTTAAGAGACAAAATTAATTCCGACATCGCAAATATGACACCTAAACAAATTATCGAATATATTCGCAAAGGACGAGTTGACTTCGAAAAAGAAATGGCCAGGCGGTAACACACGGTTAAAATTTAGCAGACTGTTAGGGGCAACTTGACACGAATAACAAAGTTCAAACATTTCAGCGGTTTAACACCGACTGCAAGTAAATGCTAGTCGTTACGTAGCTTCAAACGTTATTTAAATTCAAACAATAAATGAAAGTATTTTTTGTGTTTGTAACAAATAATTTAATAAATTTGTATTAGCAATTTTTAATAAACTAAAATAAGTGGTTGTAAACGATTAATGTCGGATAAGGTGTATATATAAACAAGTTAGGTGCAATTTTAATAAACATAATATGGACATTTCTGAAATCTTAAACCTCGTTTCAAAGACATTATCAATTATTGTTATTTTATTAGGAATTGGAGCATTTGCATTTAAAAAATATATTTCAGAATTTATTAAAACAAAGTTCTCTATTCAATTCGAGAAAGAAAATACAAAATACAAACAACAATTTCTGAAAGAATTAGAAGCATATAAATCCGCTCTGGTTCGGGAATTAGAAAATCACAAGCTAGAAATTGATATTAAAAGAAGTCAAGTATTAATATATGTTCAGAAAAAAATTGAAGCATATGAATTATTAACTGCTTTTTATAGTCCAATCTTAGAGAAGATATATACTTATTCAATCTTAGATGAGAAATACAAAAAAGACTATCATGAGTTTATGAAAGAAATTTTCAAAGAATTAGAAAAATGTAAAGAAGTGAGTAATAAATATTCTCTTTATTTAAGTACAACAAAAATAAAAATTCACTTGGCTCCGGTTCATACTGCTATAATTAGTCTTTTTAATGAAAATAAAACTATTGATACTGCTAGTATAGATAAAATAATACATACATTTTCAATGATTGAGACACAGATGGAGATTGATTTACTTGGAGAAAAGTTTTATGAAGAAGCAGAAAAAGATAAGAAAAATTTGGCTTGGAAAATTTTCAAAAATCAATAAAAACTGCACCTAACACACGGTTAAAATTTAGCAGGCTGTTATGGGCAACTTGACACAAATAACAAAGTTCAAACATTTTAGCGGTTTGACAACCAGTGCAAGTAAAAGCCTGCCAAATTCAACCGCAAACCGTTATTTAAATTCAAACAATAAATTAAAGTATTTTTTGTGTTTGTAATAAATAATTTAATAAATTTGTATTAGCAATTTTTAATAAACTAAAATAAGTGGTTGTAAACGATTAATGTCGGATAAGGTGTATATATAAACAAGTTAGGTGCAATTTTAATAAACATAATATGGACATTTCTGAAATCTTAAACCTCGTTTCAAAGACATTATCAATTATTGTTATTTTATTAGGAATTGGAGCATTTGCATTTAAAAAATATATTTCAGAATTTATTAAAACAAAGTTCTCTATTCAATTCGAGAAAGAAAATACAAAATACAAACAACAATTTCTGAAAGAATTAGAAGCATATAAATCCGCTCTGGTTCGGGAATTAGAAAATCACAAGCTAGAAATTGATATTAAAAGAAGTCAAGTATTAATATATGTTCAGAAAAAAATTGAAGCATATGAATTATTAACTGCTTTTTATAGTCCAATCTTAGAGAAGATATATACTTATTCAATCTTAGATGAGAAATACAAAAAAGACTATCATGAGTTTATGAAAGAAATTTTCAAAGAATTAGAAAAATGTAAAGAAGTGAGTAATAAATATTCTCTTTATTTAAGTACAACAAAAATAAAAATTCACTTGGCTCCGGTTCATACTGCTATAATTAGTCTTTTTAATGAAAATAAAACTATTGATACTGCTAGTATAGATAAAATAATACATACATTTTCAATGATTGAGACACAGATGGAGATTGATTTACTTGGAGAAAAGTTTTATGAAGAAGCAGAAAAAGATAAGAAAAATTTGGCTTGGAAAATTTTCAAAAATCAATAAAAACTGCACCTAACACACGGTTAAAATTTAGCAGGCTGTTATGGGCAACTTGACACAAATAACAAAGTTCAAACATTTTAGCGGTTTGACAACCAGTGCAAGTAAAAGCCTGCCAAATTCAACCGCAAACCGTTATTTAAATTCAAACAATAAATTAAAGTATTTTTTGTGTTTGTAATAAATAATTTAATAAATTTGTATTAGCAATTTTTAATAAACTAAAATAAGTGGTTGTAAACGATTAATGTCGGATAAGGTGTATATATAAACGAGTTATAGGCAAGGGCTAAAAAAAGACTACAAACATGAAAAGTAAATTTTTAATTGGTTTATTTATTTTGACAATAATTTCTTTTACAAATTGTAATAACGAGAAAGGAATTGACAAAACTGATAAAGAATACTATGTTATTTCAAAACATGACTCATTAATAAATGCACAGAGTACGTATGACTCAAATTCTTTGGAGGAGCCACCACCTCCACCACCTCCACCACCACCTCCACCACATCCTAGTATGAAATGGTATAATAACCTTGTAATAATATTTGACTCAACAAACATGGTATATGTTTATCAGACTGAATTTATAAACAATAACATCGACTATTCTATCAAGAATCAAGAAATAATTGTACCATCTTTCCCATGTTTTCTAAACTTAAAACCTGAGCATGTATTAGCATTTGACAATAAATCATTTATTAATTTCATTTTAGAAAATAATGATATTTTTAGATTTGATACATTAATTGATAATAAACATAGAGTTTTTACAGCTGCTAGTACTACTGACACAATTAAAAATCCAGCTTTTTATGAATTAACAAAACTTTTTAAAGCAGAAATCCCAATATGTCGTAAAGTTGGATATTTGACACGTTTAACGACTGAAGAAGAAAATAATGTGATTTATTGTAAAAAACACAATAAAGAATATAATGCAACTGATTATTCTTGGACAAGCAATTACTTAAATGGTAATTGTAAACCTTTAACAAAAGACTATGATTCTATTGAAAAAAAATGCATCTTTATTCATAAAGTAATAAATACCTTTAATCCTAAATGTACACTTATGCCAATGATTAAATAGCCCCAGCCTATAACACACGTTTGGTAAAAACTGGGCAGTTATGGGCAACTTGACAATGGTAACAAATAATAAACATATTAGCGGTTTGACACCGACTGCGGCTAAATGCCCAGCTTTTCCAAGCGCCAAACGTCAGTCCGTCTAAAAACCCATTTTTTAAATTTTAATCAAATGTAAGGCG
>MENF01000065.1:34635-48638 GCA_001769035.1 Bacteroidetes bacterium GWA2_32_17 | reverse complement strand
AAATAAAAATTGGTATCCAACAGGGTTAATATAGAAAATTATAATAAGTAAAAAGAAAAAATGACTATGAGATTTTATGGTTTGACATAGTAAACACGCTGTAAGCACGCAATGAAAAAAATCATTAATGATTTTTTTAAACTTTGCGAGCTTAAAACTTTGCGGGCATTGCGTCTTTGCGTGAATAATATTTGCGGGAAATATGATACGAACTTAACAAACAATTATATTAATTTTGACACTGATTAGTTACTTTTATTGTTATTAAGTTATTGGGTTGTTAAGTTAAATGACAAGTGGATTAGATTCTTCACTAATCTTCCGATAGCTATCGGAACAGAATGACAAAAAGGAGTTTAGAATGACAATGAAACAATTTAACAATTTAGCAATGAAGCAATCCGATAGTGAGCGGTTCTGATATTTTACTTGCAAGTATTGAGAAGTTTAAATCATTTTACATGAAAAAGTTTTTATTCCTTTTTTTTATTTGGCAAACACCCTTACTTTTTGCTCAAAATCTTGTTCAAAACTTCGGATTTGAAAATGGAATTAATCCGTGGATTATTTTTTCTTCTTCGGGAAGTGCAACTATTTTCAGTTTCGATAATTCCGAATACCATTCCGGAACTACATCGTTACTAATGCTTAATACACCTGCCGATTCGTCTTACCTTGCCCAAATTGTTCCTGTTGTAGCAGGACATAGATATTTGTGCGATTTTTGGGTAAAAGCCGATAGCATGGAGCATTATATGCTCCCATTTGTAAAATTCAGAAATGATACACTCTCTGTTTACGATACATATTTTTGTCCTAATGGCAATACACAAGATTGGCAAAGAATAGTTTCGAGAATTATTGTTCCTGACAATGCCGACAACATGGTTTTTTTCTTTGCTTTATTTGGTAAAGGAAATTTTCGTATTGATGATATTTCGCTTGTTGAAATTACCGATACAACTTATAACTCATTTACTGTACAAGCTGACCAGTTTAACGGAAGTTTTAAAAAACTTTTTTCAGCTAATGGAATTGGTCCCGGAAATCAGCTTCAACCATTTAATCATATTCAGAAATTTCAGGAATTAGGTGTTGATTATATGCGAACTCATGATTTTCAAACTGCGTTTGACCATTCTGTAATTTTTCCCGACACTACTGCAGACCCGATGAATCCAACAGCTTATAATTTCCATACTACCGATTCTTGTATTGCTGATATTATTAATGCAGGAGGAAAAGTTTATTTCCGTTTTGGACAGAGTTACGACCCCACACATACCCATAATAATCCTCCATTGAACATGGAAAAATGGGCACAAGTTTGCGTTCAGATTATTAAACATTTTAACGATGGCTGGAATAATGGGTTTAATTACAATATTAGTGATTTTGAAATATGGAATGAGCCCGATATTACTGATTTCTGGACAGGTACAGCCGAAGATTATATAAGACTATACCGGATAACTTCTACCAAAATAAAGAGCTACAATCCTTTGCTCAAAGTTGGTGGACCTGTTGTTTCCAATGTGTATAACGAGTCTTTTATCAATTCTTTTATTGATTCGGTTTCAACTTATAATCTACCACTCGATTTTTTTGTTTATCATTTGTATTATTTATATAATCCATATTATTTTAAGGTTGTAAATGAATACGTAAGAAATAAACTTGATTCAGCAGGTCTCACGAATATAGAACTTATAAATTCAGAATGGAATTCCTATATGGTAAGTTTTGAAACATACAATGAGTGGGGGATGGACGACCCTCTGAACGCTGCTTCTGCTGCTGGTGCTTTAGTTTATATGCAGGAATCAACAATAGGAAAATTCTTTCGCTATGCTTTCGATAATTATTGGTTTGGAATGGTAAACTGGTACGATCAATGGCGATACTCCGGATTATCAATGAGAGCATTGCGCCAACTTATGGATAATGGTCAGAAGTTATTCGTTTCAGGAGGCGACACGCTTGGAACAGTTATTATTGCATCAGGTTCACCTTCTAATGATGAAATGCAACTGGTTGTTGCCGATAATTCTTCCACTGCAAATGGCTATACAATTCATATACAAGGACTCGACCCCACTTATGTTTATCCTTACCAGATTTATCGTATTGATGCAACTCACAAATATTTTTTGGTTGAAACCGGAACAGTTTCTCAAATTTCTGCTGATATTACAATTCCTGTCAAATCACCATTTACCGACCATGTCATTTTTGACTGTTTGGTTTCTTCTTCCAATCTCTCACTGTCAAATAATTTGATAATTTATCCTAATCCTTGCTATAAGAGTTTTTCGTTTGCCGGAAAAATGAACTATAATGAGTACTTAAATGTAGAATTATCTGATGTTTCGGGACGCATTATTAGAGTTTGGGAAATTAATATGCGACATCAAAATAATATTTTTTCAGTTGAAGGAATTTCGCCCTCTGTATATTTTGTAAAAATTAATAATGCTGATGGCAAACAAATTGTGTTCAAACTTGCTATAAATTAAAAATGAATAACTTTGTTTATAAATTTTAAGTATATGAAATATAGTTGCATTTTTTAATTTTTCCTTTGCTTAAACACAAAATAACATATTGCAAAATTTAAACTAATTAAATTATGAAAATCACCATTTCAATTTTATTAATAATTTTAATAAATACTGCCCATTCTAACACTTTTACAGTAACAAACACCAACGATGCCGGTGCTGGTTCACTTAGACAAGCTATAATAAATGCAAATACATATCCCGGCAGTCATACAATAAATTTCAATATTCTAACAACTGATGCAGGATACAACAGTTCACAAGGGATTTGGACAATTTCTCAAACTTCAACATTGCCAATTATAACACATAGCAATGTTTTAATTGACGGCACTTCGCAAACTGTTTTTGCAGGAAATACAAATATTTATGGACCAGAAATTATGCTTGATGGAAATAACCAGCCATGGGCAGATTTTGCATTTCATGTTTATAATGTGTCGGGAGTTACAATAAAGGGATTTATTATTGGCAGATATGTAGTTGGGATTCAAATTACAGGAACAAATGCACAAAATAACATTATTCAAGGAAATTATATAGGATGTAACTATAATGCTACCGATACTCTTGGAAACACACATGGAATCTATGTATTAAGCGGTCCGCACAATAATTTAATTGGAGGAAATACAACTGTAATGCGAAATATAGTTTCAGGAAATAATCATGTTGGAATTCGTGTTGTACATTCAAACTATAACACTATTCAAGGAAATATTGTCGGACTAAACAGAACTGGAAATGCCGCTTTAAGAAATTACGATGGAATTAGTATTGAAGGAACATCTAAATATAATTTAATTGGGGGATATACATCTTCCGAAAGAAATTATGTGTCGGGAAATGTAGCTTATGGAATTCCTGTTTTTGGAGCCGGTTGCAATTATAACATTATAGCAGGAAATTATGTTGGTACCGATACCACAGGCACTTATAGCATTCCTAATACTTATGGCGTTCTTTTCGACGATGGAGCAAGTTATAATACTTTAGGCGGAAGAGTTGCAGGTTCAGGAAACCTTTTATCGGGTAATTCCGGATACGGAGTGTTTTTATACAACTTTGGAACTGTAAAAGATACCGTTGTAGGCAATCTAATTGGAACTGATTATTCGGGCACAGTTGCTTTGCCCAATGCTAACGGTATTGTTATTGATGGTCCATCGTTTTTGCATACTATTGAGAATAATGTTATTTCTGGAAATATACAAATGGGAATTGATATTCACCTTGCAGGAACCGATAGTAATTTTGTGTTTAATAATAAAGTAGGAACCGACATTACCGGAAATTTCCCAATTGGCAATCAGCTTGACGGAGTTAGAATTGGCGAAGGTCCTAAATATAATTTTATTGGACTTTCCGGAAAGGGAAATATTATTGCTTATAATGGCGGAAATGGAGTAACCATTATGACACCAGCCGAACTCTATAACACTATAACTTCCAATTCAATTTATGCAAATCAAGTTATGGGAATTGATTTATTTCCACAAGGTCCTACTCCAAATGATAATGGCGATGGCGATTCAGGTCCAAACGATTTAATGAATTTCCCCGATATTATTTCATTTTATAATATTCCTTCGACTACAAATTGGATTATTTCCGGAACTTTAAACAACTCATTTCCTAATGGTTGCAGAATCGAAATTTTTAAAGCTGATATAAACGGAACTGGCAATGCACAGGGAAAATTATTTTTAGGCTACTGTTTAGCTGATGTTTCGGGAAATTGGATTGACACAATTTATGGTATTACAAATTCCGACCAGTTAGTTTGCACAGCAACCGATTTGAATGGCAATACTTCAGAGTTTTCTAATGCTACTTTACTTAAAATTAATAAAACTGAAATTGATTTTAATTATGAATTACATGTAAATCCAAATCCTGTAACTAATGTTTCAACAATTTACTTTAATATTCCTGTTTCGGGAAAAATTGAAATTAATTTAACTGATATTCAAGGAAAAAATAGTATTACTGTTTTAAATGAAAACATTAACAAAGGCAATCATGCTATATTGTTTAACAATAAAAATAATTTATCAGGCAACTATATTATAACATTAAAACATGATAATATAATTGTTGCTAAAGAAAATATTTTAATAGAATAATTATTATAACAATGGTTACAGTTACATATTATTACATTAGGTGGGTTCTAAAAATCAATAATTTCGTCATGGCAGGCTGTCATCTTGAGCTTGTCGAAAGACTGACATCTCTTCACTCCAATTTTAAAGGAGATTACTCGCTATCGCATAGTAGCAAAAGCATTGCTTCTTTAAGAAGCAATGCTTTTATTTGAATAGATTCCTGCTGGAGTTTACCCCGTACTTTGATACGGGGCATGAATGACGTAAATGTATAGCGTATTTTTAGAAGTCCCCATTATCATTTTATAAATGAGCTTTAAATTAAATATTGAAAATTATAATAGTTCTAAAACTTCAAATATTTATTTGTTTTTTATTCTGTTATTAACTTTTGCTTCTTTTTATTCCGTATTTAATCATGAATTTTTAATTAACTGGGACGATGGTGCTCAGGTAGTTAACAACGCTGATATTAAAAATATATCGTTTTCGGGAATAAAAAAGATTTTCTCAACATATTATGTTGGAATGTATCAACCAATAACAACTTTAACTTATACATTCGATTATGCTGTTTATGGATTGTCATCTCAGGGATTTCACTTTTCTAATTTGTTATATCATTTTATCGCTACCATAATGGTATTTATATTTCTATCTAAAATTTTTGACAACAGATTATTGATATTTTTCCTGACTCTGCTCTTTTCTGTTCATCCGACTAATGTTGAGACTGTAGCATGGATTTCGGCACGAAGCAATATCTTATTTATCATATTTTATATAGCAGGATTAATATTTTATTTAAAGTACTTGCAGAAACAGAAAAAAATTAAGTATTTCTTTATCACCTTTCTGTTTTATGGACTTTCATGCTTATCAAAATCTGCTGCAATAACATTTCCTATTGTATTATTACTATTTGATGTTTTTTTTGATAAAATAACTATTAAAAAAATAATTGAAAAAACTCCATTTTTTATAGTTAGTATAGTTATTGGATTGCTCACTATTGATGCAAGAATAAATAATGCTGATATTCTTGACTTATCTTCTCAATATAATTCTACTGAAGTTGTTCTCTCTGTGTTGTATAGTATTTTTATGTTCATTAAACTTTTTTTTATTCCTTACAATAATTCAGCATTTTACATTTATCCCGAAAAAAATGAAAATGTTTTACCTTTTGAATTTTATATTTCTTTATTATTGTTTGTAGCTAGTTTTGTTATCTTATTAATAATTCTTTATAAACGTAACAAAAAGGTAATATTTGGATTACTCTTTTTTTTAATCAGTTTATTTGTTATGTTGAAATTTATAGCAACTGGTTTGCAATTCATGGCAGACCGATATATTTATTTACCAATGATTGGCATTTTAATTGCCATCGGATACATAATTGAACCATTATTAAAGAAATATTTATTTTATAGTGTAATAGTATTATGTGTTATAACAACGAGTTATATTTATCGTACAGTATCTTATAACAAATACTGGAAAAATGAAGAATTACTTTTTTCGCAAACAATAAAAACAGAACCCAATGCTGTTCCTTGTAAAAATTTATTAGGAGTTGCATATCGAAAAAGAGGAAATACTGGCGAAGCGTTATACTTATTTAATGAAATTATAAAAAAATACCCTAAATATGGAAACACATATAATAATAGAGGTAATTTATATAAAGACATTGGAGAATTTGAAAAAGCAATAAATGATTATAATATGGCATTACTTTATCAAGGTGAAGATGAAGAAATTTATACTAATATGGGAATTGTTTATGCTATGAAGAACGATTTTCAATCGGCATTCAAATATTTTAACAAAGCAACTGAAAAAAATAAAAATTTTTATTTGGCTTATTTTAACAGAGGCAAAGCTTATGCAATGAAAGGAAATTTTAATAAAGCATTAAACGATTTGAATATTGCAATTAGCATTAATCCCGATTTTGCAATGTCATATTATACAAGAGGAATGGTATATTATTCTTTGGGAAAAAAAGATGAATCGAGCAGAGATTTAAAAATTGCAAAAGAATTGGGAGTACAAAATCAAATAAAATAATATTACTATTTCTACAAATTAGTGTTTGTCCATAAAGTCGAGTGGCTGAACTATAATGTTCGATCCGATAGCTATCGGATTTGAGGCATGTGATTCAACAAAACTTAGCACGTTTTAAAACCGTGCCATAGTTTTGTTCGAAGAGGAACGAAAAAAATCTGACATTACAGACAGCGTTTATTTATTTTTCCTTGTTCTAAGTAAAATATTGTATTTTAATTGTTCGAAACTTGATTTTGCCTGATAAAACAAATAATCAACAGTATCGGTTTTTATTAATTCTATATTTCCTCCTAAATGTTCATTTTCAAAACAATTAGAGTAATCATTAACAAAAATAGGATTATTCGAGTGGGGAACAAAGCTTTTTCCGCCATCAGTTGATAAAAAAACACCTAATTGAGTATCATCAACATTCCCTGATTTATCAAGATACATGCGATTTGTTATATAATGGTGCCACGGGCCCATTTTAAATTTTTTTACTCCGGCTGTCATTAAAAAAATGCTGTCTCCTCTCACTTCAATATAATTAGGCTCGGTTGTTCCTGTTGAGCTTCTCCATCCTGTATGTTGTTCTAATACTGGATTGTTCTCATAATTGAACCATGTTAACAAATTATACGAATAAGCCATACCTATTCTCTCATTTCCTTCTGAATTTTTTCCATCATAAAAAAGCAGGAATTTGTCTTTATATTTAACTACTTTAGCATAAAAACAACTTTTATCGTTCCACGAACCATGCTCGCTTGGCGAAATTATCGGCTTATTTATTATCTGATAAGGTCCTATAACTGATTTTTCGGAAATAGCTAAACCAATATTTCTTTTACCATCTTTACTATAACCGTCCATAAACATGTGCCATTTGTTATTATATCTGATAATATCCGACACAAATGGTGTTTGTGGAATATTTCCATTTTTGCTAACGCCTGCCCAAATACAGTTTTTAAAGTCGTTTGCTGTTAAAAGAGGGTTGCCTGCATTTACAGGTTCCCAATCAATTAGATTTCTCGACATTGCACCGTAAATAGAAATTTTATCGGTATCACATTCGTTAAAAATCATAACCCATTTATATAACAAGCTATCATAAACAACTGAACTAAAACTTATACTTTTACCGTTAAATTTTGACCAAAGTTTTGTGTTAATTATGGGTTCTTTTTTTTCGTTTACAAATCCCGATGGTTGTGTATTCCAAAATACAACCCTTTGATTTATGTCAGGAAATCCGTTGCCTCTTAAAAGTTTTCCTAAAATTATTTTTTTGTTTGAAATATCAATTTTAGATATAGCTCTCAAATTTTCAACACCGGCATCGTATAAAGGTTTATTTGTCCCCCATCCTAAAATCCATTTATAACAATTTGAATCATTTAAATAAAAATGAGCAGGTAAATTTATTATAAAAACAGAATCTTCTTTTATTGCTCTTTCAATTCTTAAATATGTGCCTTCAATTGTATTGTCTTGTTCAATATTAACAATCATGCAAGGTTCATTTAAAATAAAATCAAATGAAGTTGATTTTATTTTTTTTCCGGTACACGAAACTAATATTTGAAGTAATATAATTGTTATTAAAAATATTTTCATGTGTTTATGTTTTTTTAGACGCTGATTTACGCTGATATTTTATGATTTTTTTCGATCATAAGCTCATAACAAATCTGCGTCTATTTTATTTTTATCCGTTTTTTATTCAATATTTTTAATATGTTATTCTTGTTTAAAATCAAAGCAAAGATTGCTGTAACAATTAAAAAAATAATTGTGCCAATTACAATTGCCCCATTAATTTTGAATTTGTAAATAATAAAAGAAATAAAAATATTTAGAAAACCTCCAATTAAAACCAGTGAAAAGGCGAATTGCTTAAATTTATTAATACCATAAACTACTATAATAATTAAAATTGGAGCTATAAGAAATAGTATTCTATCAGTAAAGCAAGGCCATATCGGAATTAAAATGCTTGTAATAATACCTGTAAAAATAATACTTTTAAGAGCAATATTATGAGGTTGTTTCTTTAATATTTTCACAACTGTAACCATTCCTATAATAAATATAACCCAATACATATCTATAATTCTGAAAATTTGTTTAAGATTCGATAATTCAAAACTATCATGCTCAAATAATTTATACACTACATTAATTCTTTTAAAAACATTGTCGTTATAAAAATACTCTATCAGAAAAAATGATATAACAAAGGGAACTATAAATCCGATAAAAGATATTAGAAATTGCATAAACTTTTCTTTTAAGGAAAATGCATTAAACAAAATATACGAAAAAAGAAATATAAGCCCAATTATAGCACTTTCTTTAGCCAAACAACCTAAACCAATTATAAATCCAATTAGGACTAAATGCTTTAATTGTACAATTTGTTTTGAAAAGTATTTTAATGTTAAATAAATTGTAAATATTCCAAAAAACCAACCAGCAACATCCGACAAAACAAAAAGCGAATATATTGCAAACGGTTGACAAGTAACATAAACCAACATTCCTAAGTATGCTGTTTTATCATCTTTAAAAATTAATTGAATTATCTTGTAAATATAAAAACCGCTTAAATAGAAAAAAATAACATTCTGAAATATAAACACATATTTTGGGTGAACATAAGTGATAAATTCAATAAATCCGGGCAGAATTAAAATGAGAGGTTTAGTTAAACGCGATTGAAAATCGTAACCGCCATCTAAACCAAATAAAAGTCTGGCTCCGCCAATAAAACTCGGAGTGTCGAATTGTTCCCAACGTAAAAAATCGAATAAAAACCAATAAACTATCGCTAAAATTGTGAGTGTAAAAAATACTTTTATGTTTGTTCGCATGAATTACTTATAAAAACTTGAAACCCGAAACCTGAAACCAAAAACTATTTTTAACAATAAACAGTGAACAGTAAACAGTGAACTTTTTTGAACAGTGAGCAATGAACTTTTTTGAACAATAAACAAACCCGAAACTTTAAACTCGTAACTATTTAGTGCCTGTCCATAAAGTCAGAGTCTGAACTATAATGTTCGAGTTTGAGGCATGCGAAGTTTTGAAAATCTCACTGCCTTCGTTTGTGTCTTCACAAACGATTTGCAATCTCTTTTTGAGCATATAATATGCACGCTTTGTTTGTGAGGACACAAACAATGGCGTAATGTAAATGACTGTTTTCAAAACGAGTATAACGAAAAAATCGGACATTATAGACAGACACTATTTAAAGTTTACTCCCTAAAACGCAAGTCTTTTTAAAATGTTTTGTTTTTCCATTTAAATTAAAAACCTCAACAAAAACGACATACATACCAATTGATGCTTTGTGATTATAATCATTTAAGCCGTCCCAAGTAAAATATCCTTCAACAGCAAGCATTTCGTTAGATATTAAAGATTTAATTTTTCTGCCACGTGCATCAAAAATAGTAACATTAGCCACATAGCCGGGTTCGTCAAATTTGTAACGGATGTTAAGTAAATCATTAAATCCATCGTTATCGGGCGAAAAAACTTCCGGCTCTATTGTTATTTCACCATCAAAAGTTTCGAATTGTGCATATTGTGAATTTTTATAACCGGGTGTTCCAAAGCCAGCACTTTCGGCGGCAGAGTGCCAGTTCTTTGTATCTTGTGTAGGTAAATCAGGATGGATTCTTTCTAATGAAACTCCCTGAAAAGAATTTAGCAATTGAAACTGCATGCTTTCGGTATAGCTTAAATCATCAACTATTTGAAGCGATTTATTTACAACAGTTACCCTTCCGTCTGCACTATTGTACGAAGGCATTTTATCCATTTGTATAAAAACTTTTTTACTTGGATAAGAATAAAAAGGATAAATTTTATTTGGGTCGGTTGATAAAACTACGTAATTGTCAGGAAACAAATAAAAACCATCAGTCGTAATTGAATATGATAATGTATCTGCATCTCCAACAATATATAATTTTGCATCTTTTAAATCATAAATTTTTGATGAATTATTGTACAACTCAATATAATCGGTACCACCGGTATAAGGATTAAAAAGTACTTCGTTAATTATAAAACTCATTGTATCAATTGAATCGGGAATTGCAAACGTAGCTTTATTGAAAGTTGTTACAAAATTATCCGCACAATCTTTAAGTTGACCAATAACTGAAACTTCGTAAATGGTATCTTTTATAAAAGTTTGATTAAATGTAAGTTTAACTTTTTTCTTTGCTAAATCAGTAAAAACAGCAGTTAATGGTGAACCAATTCCATGATTTACAGTAAAGTCAGCAATATTTAAGGTGTCGTTTGCAAATATTGTTTCGCTAAATGTTAGTAACAAAGTGTCGGGTAAAGTTAAAATTGCTCTGAAAAGTTCAGGATTAATATTATCGGGATTAGAATGATAAGCAGAATTTATTTCCCCCGGTGTGCCGCCTTTAGGGTCTGATGAAGCGGTCCAGTTTGCATATTCTCCACAAGGGTTCATTGGGTCAATTTGTTCTAAACTCCAACCGCCATTATCTTTATTTGTACTTCGGTACCATGTATCGGAATATTCAATATAAGATATTAGTTCACCTTCATTGTTTTTTAAAATAATAGATTTCCCAGCATCTACCAAAGCTGTTGAAGATGAAATAATTCCGACTGTATTTCCGTATGGTTGCAATAAGGCTTGGTTTGCTTGAGTACATAAAATTAAATAATCGTTTGCAGGAATTTTTACTGAAGGAAAAACATCTGTACTTGTGCCAATTGTTAAAGTCCAATTTGTTAAATTAATATCATAAACCGAACGGTTGTATAATTCGATGTATTCAGCATCAGGCAATCCAATAACTGGTGTTGGGTTTGCCATAATTTCATTTATCTGGACATCAAACGGAACAGCTTTGTACCATATAAATTGTTCAGTTACAGGAGTTTGAATTGTGTTATCTGAAAAATCTTTCAGGTTTGATGCAATTATTGTGTATGTTGTTCCGGTAACGAATGGAGTAGAAAAAGTTAAATGAATTATTTTATAATCCATTGCATCACGAGTAATAGAAGATGGCTTTCCAATACTATTATTTACAATATAATTTAATGTATCCTGAGCAGTGCTTAACGAAATTCCTTCGCTAAAATTTAAGTCTAAATGAAGCGAATCAATTACTGATAAACTTACAAAAGCAGGTGGAATTGTGTCTATCTGAATAGGACCACAATAAAAATCGTCGAAATAAAATTTATTTGTAGCATAAGAACTTGAATAATGACAGTATATACCAGTATAAAAGCCGTTAGAGAAAAATGAATTATCTGTTGCCGATGCCTGTAATTCGAAACTTGAACCTCCGGTTGGGTCGGCATAAACACGCCATACACCTGTGTTTGTTCTAATTACCTTAATTCTAACATTAGGGTTGGTTGCTACTAATCCATCTACACCTCTGCAAATTGAGGTAATGGTATTGCCCGATTGATAAAAAAGTTCGATTGCATCTGTTGATAAATTTTCGCCAATTTTTATAAAATAACCATGTAAACTATCTTTTAAATTTATGTTGTTACTAACTAAATAATATTTTATGAAATTATTGTCGGATGGTGCAAAATTTAAATTAATATATGCTTGCCACTCAATACTGTCAAGTTGTAGTGAAATCGGAGTAACTAAGGTTGATGTATCGTAAGAGTTTGACGTAGTTGTAAAAAGTTGAAGCTGGTATTGAGGACTGACAATAAAATCGCCGGTTTCGCCAAACCATGATGGATTGTTATTAAAATCGCCATCGGTAAACGATTCATTAAGAATTTGCCCAGCAGCCAAACAGTTTATTAAATTTGATGTTGCAGATGATAGAACTGAATTGTTATCTGTAACAGTTAAAGAAAAATATTCCAGAGTATCATAAGTTAAATCTGTCCAGTTATAAATTCCATTTGTTAGTGGAACTGATAGCCCTGTTAAAGAATTTAATGTTCCGTTTCCGATAGTTTTTTGTATTGTTATTTGATTTGTTGCACTTAAATCAATGTTGTTATTAATATCGGTTGCTTTAACAGAAACATTAAAATTTTGATTTGCCCATACGCTCTGTGGAGCAGTAACAAATTGCAATTTAGTTGCTGTAACATCAATTGTAAAAACGTTTGAAATAACATCAGATGCAAATGTTGTAAGAAAGCCAGAACCACTAATATCGCTACCCCAGCTTGGACTTATACTTGAAACATAAAACTGTAATTGCGAACCGTCAACAAGTCCGGTTTGGTTTAAATAAATTGAAAATGTTAGGTCGGCTGTTCCCCCATCTGCAATAATTAAATCGGTTGGCAAAAATGTTAAGGTTATGGTATTACTTGTTATAGTAGTTTGCTGAACCGTAACTGGTGTGGCTACATTTAAAACTGTAACTCCCTGAATTGCAGTTTGCCAGTTAGCTCCGTTTGCAGGATTGTAATTTTTTATTGTTATTGAAGTAATTTTTGTTGGAAGTAAATCGCCTGAGCCAGCATCGTTTACAGTTGTTTTAAATACTAGAACTGCAGCAGAAGAACTTGTTGCTAAAGATGAAATGCTTCCTGCTGCAATTTGTGTTACAGGGTTCTGAATGTATGAATCGTTGTTATTGGGGTTGGCTTGAGAAACTATTCCTGTAATATTTAAAGTAGCGTCATTAATTCGCCAATTACCTGTACCTCCTTCTGCTCCATATCCATACCAACGAAAATAAATTGTATCGCCCGAATTTGCAATAATATTTAAACCTGTAATATTTCCAACTCGTTCTAAATCGTCATCGGGAACATTTACAGTTGCAATTGTAACTGGTGATGTAAAAATAGAATCAAACGCATATTGAACTTCGTAAGTGTGAATCCCAGTTAAAGAACGACGTTCACCAAAATTTAATGCTTGAATTGTTAATTGATAACCAACTGCAGGTGAAATATAAATTTGGTAATAATCGTTTAAATCAATTGTAGTTGTTGACCATCCCGTTGCATAAGCACCAGTTGAGCCATAAGTTATTGCGTTAATACCAGGTCCACCAATAAAATTTCCTGCAACTACATTTGCACTTACTTGTGTGGGTGTACCATTTGTTAATAAATCCCAAGCTGCAATTTGTCCAAAACTATAAATTGAACACAGTGAAATTAAAAGTCCTATTATCAGTAATTTATGTATATTCATAATATAAAAATATTTGATAAAAGTACGAAAAAATAATTAACGCAAAGAATAATCATAAACAATCAGCGT
>MENF01000065.1:0-34626 GCA_001769035.1 Bacteroidetes bacterium GWA2_32_17 | reverse complement strand
AAACTATAAACCCAAAACTTCAAACTATAAACCCAAAACTTCAAACTATAAACCCAAAACTTCAAACTATAAACCCAAAACTTCAAACTATAAACTTAAAACTTCAAACTATAAACTATAAATTCATAAATAATCAGCGTCTAAATCAGTTAATTTTACTCAACAATCTTCATCTCTGTTCTGCGGTTTAATGCACGCCCATCGTCGGTATCATTTGTTGCAATAGGCAATGTTTGTCCAAAACCTTTGTATGTTAACCTTTCTGCTTTAACTCCATTTTTAATCAGATATTCGTAAACGGCTTTTGCTCTTCTGTTAGATAAATCGAGATTATGTGCGATGTTGCCTTTGTTGTCGGTATGCCCGCTAATTTCTACTTTTATTGATGAGTTAATATTCATAAATGAAATAAGTTTTTTAAGTTCGGTTTGCGAGTTGTTTTTTAAATTTGATGAGTCGGTTGCAAAAAATATATTGTTTAAAATTATTTTGCTCCCTTTCATTATTTTATCAAGAGGTATATCTTTTTCGTAAGGTTTTTGCTGCGAATTTGTTATAGTCAGATTTATATTTTCTGAATAAAACATATATTTTTCAGTCGAAACAAATAAGCCATAATTTTTGCCGGGACTAATGCAAATTAAAAATGTTCCATCAATTGAGTCGCTATACGATTTTGTTATACTTTTGCCCGTTGTTAAATCTTTTAATTCAAATTCAGCTTTAATTGCTTTTTTTGTTTCTTTATCAAAAACTTTTCCTTTTAAATAAGTAACCGATTCTGGTTGTGCATCTTTATATAAATCAAAAACATATAAATCCTGTAATCCTTGTCCACTTTTCCGCGATGATGTTATATATGCTTTATTGCCCTTTGCATTAACAATAAGCCCAATTTCATCTTTTGTAGTATTTATAGGATAACCAAGATTTTTAGGTTCCGACCACTTTCCTTCTTCATCTAATTTTGAAACAAAAATATCGAAACCGCCAACGCCCCAATGTCCGTTTGAGCAGAAATACAGAGATTTGTTATCGGGATGAATAAAAGGTGAAGTTTCGGCATCGCTTGTATTAATAACATTACCCAAATTAACTGGTTTTGTCCATTTGTTATTGTCGTTTAAAGTGGTTTTCCAAATGTCCGATTGCCCATATCCTTCTTCGCGTTCGCTTGTAAAATAAAGTGTTCTGCCATCTGAAGATAAACTCGGTTGCGATTCCCAACTCAATGTATTTACAACTTTTCCCATATTTTTTGCAACTGTCCAGTTTCCATTAATATTTGTTGAAAAATATAAATCACATTGACCAAATCCATCATTTCTGTTGCATGCAGCAAAAACCATTAATTTGCCATCGCCCGAAATAGTTTGAGCACCTTCGTTCTTTTTTGTATTAACATTCCCGGGAATTGGTTTTGCAGTAGTCCAGCCACCTCCATACCAATTACTTATATAAAAATCTTCCTGTGTATTATCCGAACTGGGGTCGGCACCTTTATACTGGGGAACTTTGCGTGTAAAAACTACTGTTAGCTCATCGGGCGATAAATAAGGATAATATTCATCGCAATTTGAATTAACATCTTTACCTAAATTTTGAGGGTTAAATGGAACTGGTTTCGCAATTAAATCCAATGAAAAATCACATTTTTTAATTTGTTCTTCTGCCATTGATTTTAGTTCAGGTTTTGTAATCTTTGTTTTTAAAAACAACTGGTAATTTTTTTTAGCATTCTCAACATCACCCAAATACATTAAACTATTTGCAAGTAATAAGTACGAGTTTGGATACGATTGGCTGCAATTATCAACGCATTTTTGGTAAACAGGAATCATATCGTTGTAATTGCTTGAATTATAATATAATTCGGCAAGCAGTAAATATGGTTCTGCATAAGTGCTGTCATCTGTAATTAATTGTTTTAAAGTTCTTTCGCAATTTACTATATCACCTTTTAAATATAAGTTATATGCCGAGTCATATTTTTCTTTATAATACTTGTTTTTCTGGGCAAAACAAAAGGCAAAAAGAAAAATAAAAGTTAAAAATAGAAAAAATTTTATTAACATAAAGACCAATTTTTTAATTTACGAATTTAATAATTAAAAAATGGCATTAAAATTATTTAGCCATTATTTTTATTTCAAAAAAATAAATTGAATTTGTAATTTTAAAAAAAAAATATTAAGTTTGCTTAAATTTTAAATTAAAACAATGAAAACAATAAAAAGGTTAACATATCTTGTTATATTAATGATATTCACATCATTACTAATTGTTTCGTGTAATAGTAATTCAAATTCAACAGTTGAAGATAAAACTGATTCTACTGAAACTGATTTACTTTCAACCGATGAACAAATACCCGATATAGTATATCAGATACCATCGCCCGATGAGTTATTTAGCTTGATAAAAAATTCTGGTTGTAAGTACAAGGACGATTTACTTAACTCCGAAAAAACAAGTTACGAATCGAAAACCTCGCAAGAGTTAAATTTGGGAATATACGCAGCCGACCTCGCTTACCTTGCTTCTTTCGAGAAATTTCAGCAATCGCTTAAATATTTTAGTAAAGTAAAAAGCATGTGTGACCAAATGGGATTATCTACTGCCATAGGTAGCGATATGTATAATCGTTTAGAAAAAAATATGTCGAATACCGATTCTTTACTTGATATTACTAATAACTCATATTATGATATAATTCAAAAACTTGAGGAAACCGGCAATAGTAAATCTTTAGCTTTAATAATTGCAAGTGGCTGGGTTGAAAGTATGTATATAGCTGTAAATCTTGTAGGAAAATATTCTGAAACCAATGAGAACATCCAAAGAATAGCAAGCCAAAAAATTACTTTTAATAATTTACTTTTAAATCTTGATAAATATAAAGACGAGCAAGATGTGTCGGAGCAAATAACAAATCTTACTAAAATTAAAAATATTTACGAACAAATTAAAAAAGAAACTGTTGAACAAAAAGCAAATACAAATATTGATACTTTAAAAGTTGTTATTGGTCAAAAAAGTAAATATATTTTTACAAAAGATTTGTTTGAATCATTTAAGAATGAAATTACCGCTCTTAGAAATCAAATTATTAAAATGTCTTAAATTAAATAGCTATGAGAAACAAAATATTACTTATTATATTATTTACAATTCCATTTACAGTGGTTTCGCAAAATTGTGTCGAGTTTTTATCAGTTCAGAGAACTGGAATAAAATATCCTTGGAAATATGATGCACAAAGCAAAGCAGGTTTCTTTACAGCAGGAAAATCGTCTCAACTAAATATTGTTTGTAATGAGGGGAAAGACTTTAAAATATCGTTTTTAGCATCATCAGCTATATTGAAATTTATCAGCATTTCTGTTACCGACGAAAGTGGTAAAGAGTTTTATACTTTAGGCGTAAGCGAATCAAAGAAAAAAGACCTTGACTCGAAAAAGCAATTTATGCTTTCGTTGCAAAATCAAAAAGTTAATATTAAAACCGGGAAAAAACGTATTGAGCTTGATGCTGATATTAACAAGTTAACTTTGGAAATTAATAAATATCAGGAAGAAGTTGATAATGCTACATATAGTCCTAAAACTTTTTTTGAATTTACTCCTGCCGAAACTGTAAATCTGATTATTAATATTAGTGTAAATGAAGCCTCAACAGGAAAAGGTTGTATAGGTGCTTTAATATCAAATAAAAAAGCCGAGAAATCGGGCTTCTAAATTAAAACTGAATTTTATACAGCAAACGGGATAAATTTCCGCATTTTATGAATACAAAAAGGTATAGAGGTATAAGGTATAGCCCAAAATCTCAAATTCCAAACTCCAAATCCCAAGTTTGGGGCTTGAGATTTGGGACTTGGATTCTTGGAACTTGGGTTCTGCGGGTTATACCCTATACCCTTATACCATTTACCTGAAACCCAGATGTAATAATTTAACCCGTTCAAAGTATAGTATGTTTCAAAACAATAAATTTGTATATAAACAGTTTTAAAGATATAAATTTTCATAATTTATTACGTTGAGTTAATATTTTGTATATTTGCATATAAAATTTATTTATCATGAAAACAAAATTAATTGCAATAATTTTAATTGCGTTCACAGTCTCTGCTTTTTCTCAACAAAATAATGATGTAGTTACTGGTAAAAAATATTCAAAAGCATTTGGTGTAGGTGCTGGTTTTACTACAGGTGTGGGTTTTTCGTTTAGATATTTTCCAAAAAAATATGGCGTACAAATTAATGCTGCACCTTATTATAACAATTATGGAAGCGAAGTGTTTGTTAGTTCAGGAGTTACACTTTTATATAGTATAAATGAGAATAAAGTAAGTAATTTTTATGCTTATCTTGGTAATCACTATTTGTATTCAAAATTAAACCAAGAAGCTTATGGTTACGACCCTTATGGATATAACAATTATTATTATAATAGAAAAGTGACACGCGAATATCTAAATTCGGGAATAGGTGTAGGAATAGAATTTCATTCTCAAAAACGTATTACTCTTAATTTAATGGTTGGTTATGCCCAATACGAAAGCTTTAAGAGTTTATTTTTTACTGCCGAAACTGCTCTTTATTATAGGTTTAATTAGTGTCTGTCCATAATGTCCGATTTTTTCGTTATACTCGTTTTGAAAACAGTCATTTACTACAGTAAACTCCTTGGTTTTCAAAACTTCGCATGCCTCAAACTCGAACATTATGAATCAGACACTGACTTTAAAGACAAACACTAATTAGTGTCTGTCTATAATGTACGATTTTTTCGTTATGCTTGTAAATAAATTATTCGCTTTGCTCATTAGATCGCGGAGTTTACACTGAGTTTTGCGAATGTGCGAAGTTCTTCGCTAATCACTCAGAATGACAAAACAATAATCGCATGCCTCAAACCCGAACATTATAATTCAAACAAGACTTTACAGATATATACCAATTAAAATTTATTATTCTTCTTTTGGCTTAAAAAATTGTATTTTTACAATTAATTTTAAAAAATCTTTTTTTGCTAAAGTTATTTAAACGCACAACCGAGTCCGATGATGAACTTATCGAACAATATCGCCGAACACATAATTCGGAAATTGTTGGACGTTTATTTGAAAGATATGCCTCGTTTGCATTTGCTATCTGCATGAAATATGTGAAAGACAAAGAAATATGCCGCGATTTAACAATGCAGGTATTTGAAAAGTTACTTGATTTATTACTTCGTTTCGAAGTAAAATATTTTAAATCGTGGCTATATCAAATAGTTAAAAACCAGTGCTTAATGTATCTCCGAACTGAAAAAAAACTATTTAAAGATGCAAATCAATTTAAAAATGACCAACAATCATTTATGGAAAATGAAAATGTTTTGCATCTTGAAGAAAAAGACGAAAAAGAAATTAACCTTGAAAAATTACCTGAAGCCATGAACTCACTTTCCGAAAATCAACGAATTTGTATCGAACAATTTTATTTAAAAGAAAAAAGTTATTCAGAAGTTTCCAAAAATACCGGATTTACATTAAACGAGGTAAAAAGTTTTATACAAAATGGCAAACGAAATTTAAAAATTTATTTAACTTCGGTACATGCTTAATAAAATAAACATATCATTCAATAAAACAGATTGTTTAAGCGAACAAATGCTTAAAGATTATCAGGCAGGGCTTTTATCAAAAGAGCAAATTCGCATGGTTGAACTTCATTTAGCCGATTGCGAAATGTGTAATGATTATGTAGAAGGACTTTCTTTGCTCTCAAATTCAAATGAACTCGAAACAGAATCTCAAATAATTATAAATAAGATTAATAAAAAAAATACAAAAAAAAATAAAATTTGGCTTTTTGCAGCAGCAGCTTCCATATTTATTGCGATTTCACTTTCAAGTATAATTTTATTTTTCCCTTCAAAAAATAAATATATTGCCGATAATTCTATAAATATTTCTCAAAAAAATGATACTCCTAACGAAACAAAACCGCTAGAAGAATTGAGTTGGAAAAAAGATGAAAGCGAAGCTGCTGTTGATAAAATAAGCGGAAAAGAACAAAGCAAAATCATCGAAAAATCAGCTTTAATTGATAAAACAAAAGGTACAGGTGAAGGAAACTTGCAAGAAGATAGTAAACGAAACGGCAGCAATTACAGAACAGAAATGTCGGGTGAGGTTATTTCGCAACAAAGCAAAGAACAAAATCAGGTGATTGTTTCAAATAATATTGTAACAGTAAATGATGAGAGTAAAGGAATTGTTGGAGATATTGTTACGAAAGAATCGCTTAAAACTGAAACAACTACTTCAAAAGTATTAGCCGAAGAAGATATGGAAAGGCAAGTGAAAAAAGAAGACGAAAATGTTTCATTTCTTGCAAAATCAGAAAGTAATAAAGATAAAAAAACTGAAGAAAAAATTACAAAAAGTCCAAATAAAAATGCACCTGCTTCAAATGAACAAAACGTAGTTGTTTCAGGTGCTACTGCTGGTTATGTTGATAATTCTTCGGACCTTGATGATGCTAATTATTATCTGTCAAAACAAAAAACTGATTCGGCAATTGTTTTAGCTTTGCGAGGTGCAAATTCACCTAACGACTCAATAAAATGGAAATCGAAGTTGCTGTTAGCCAAAGCATATCTTGCCTCAGGTGAAAAAGAAAAAGCAATTGAACTTTTTAAGGAAATTAAGAAAAATTCAAAAGCAAGATTTAAAAAAGAAGCACAGAAAGAGTTGGAAAAGCTCGGTTATTAAACCAAAAATCTTTTAAAATGATTATAAGCAAACGGTTAGAATTTTAAATTCTATTAAACTGAAATTATTAAATTGATGGGATTGGTAACCAAATATAGTTTTATATCATCCGATAGCTATCGGTTCTGAACGAAGTGAAGAACTTAGCGAAGCGCTCTCACGAACACCTTGAAATAAAATTAAAATGTGAGTAATCTATTTCACTCTCAAGAATAAATGTTTCGCTAATCTCTCAACATGACAAAAAAACGAAACTGAAACTTAAAACTATAAACCAGAAACTATATTGCAGGGTAAACTGTATTAAAAAGAATTAAAATAACAATTTAACCATTTTTATATATGCTGATTTGTTATAATTCCTAATATAAAAAAAATTTTCAATGTTAAGCATTGAAAATTTTTTGTGACCTCGGTGGGATTCAAACCCACAACCTTCTGATCCGTAGTCAGATACTCTATTCAGTTGAGCCACGAGGCCAATGTGCAAATATAATCAATTTTTAGATTTGAAGATTAAGAAAAATAAATTATTTCTTTCTCTTCTGTAAATACTGATAATCAATGTAATATATTGCCTTTATTGAAAAAGTATTCCTTTGTGGCTGCTCAAAAGTGTTTGAAAAATTATCTTTAAAATTATTAATTATTATATTCGAATCATTTGTTATTTCCTTTTTCCAAACAAAACTTAAATTGCTGCCTGGTGCAAATTGCCAACTGCAAACAAAATCAATATTAAAAGCATTGTAGTTAAAATTTTGTTTATAATCGTAATTAAGCTCTGAAAGACCACCATCATCAGTTAATTTATAATATTGGTCGTAAATTCCTTTCGACCAATAATGCCTTACATTAATACTAATAGACAAATCGTTAACAACAATATATTTGCCAGTAAAAGTATTTGTAATTGTTGTTATATCGCGATTACCAAATATTATTGTATCTTGTGTTGATGCGTTTGTCCATCCCTTTTCATTATCATTATTAATATACGAAAAGGAATATTTAACCAACAAATGATTAGAAACTCTAATAATTGGAGTTAATGTAAAACCCTTATAAGTTTCATTAAAGCCCGAAATTCGGGAATATGAAAACTCACCATCTAAAGCAAAAGTTTTGCGGTAATCGGACGAACAACCTAATACAACACTTTGTCCTTTTTTTCTTCTAAAATACCTTCCATTAACTCGTGGTTCATAGTAATCGTAATTATCATAAAGTGTTACATTATAATTTCCCCATGCGCTTAAATAATTCAAAAAAGTACCCCAAACACCATAGTTAAATCCTAAGTTTGAAATATGTTTTTCGGAATAATAAATTGAATTCCAAAATGACAAATTGTTGTGCAGTTCTCTAATTTTCCAAAATGGCTCATATATATTATAACTTGCCCAAACTCCATTACCCATATTATTATTGTACAATGTTATTCCAACATCATTTGCATTGTAGTTTTTATCCAATAATGAATGATTTAATCCGAATTGAAATTTACCGCTTACCTTTCCTGCATCAATACTATACTTTAACCCGGGTTTTGATATTTCAGAATTTACTGGTTTTGCTCCTTTAAAATAAAACTGACTATAACCACCCGAAGTAGTTAGCGACCATGTATTTGTTTTATCAACAAGGTTCAAGCCAGCCGCTGTAACATTAGAGTTATAATATTCTTTATTGCGTAAAAAATTCGAGTTTGAAACAAATACTGAACTATTGTTTTTTAGTGCCTGGTCTAATACTAAAATATTATAATTTGCCCATGGTTCAGTTAAAATTCGCCTTGTACTTCCATCAGCTTTTTTTATTGTACCCCATGTGTCATTTGTTATAGCATTAAAAAAACCTATTGCCAATCCATTTTTATTTCTTCCGGATATTTTTGTTGCATTGAGTAATTGGGTTTGCGATGGATTTTTCTTAATTGTTTCGCCACTATCTAAATAAGTTTCGAGAGAATCAAATTTTAAAGGAGTGTGCCCTATTCGTCTGGAATAAAATAAATTACCTTTATTAAATAAGTCAACTGCTTCGTTAAAAAAAGGTCGTTGTTCGTTATATACAGTTTCGAAAGCAGTCAAATTTTTCACTTTGTTATCAGATTGAACCTGGCTAAAATCGGGCATTAAAGTCATATCTAATGTAAAGCTTTCATTTATGCCATATTTCAAATCTAAACCACCGGCAAACGACCATGAGTTATTTGAGTTTTTCCAGGCATCGAATTTGTAATTTTCGAGCCCACCAGAAATATAAGGATTAAACGACAATCGCAATGGTGCATGAATATTTTGTAACCCTTTTAATTTTCCCCAGTAAACCAAATCGTTTTGCGCACCTTTTATTAATAAAGCCCAATAATTTGTTTCACGATTTCGTCGGATATTTCTGAAAATTTCCATTCCCCATGTTTGAATCTCTGTTTTAGGAAAACGTAAAGCTGAATATGGGATTTTGTATTCTGCCACCCATCCATTATTTGTAATTTTTGTTTTACTTTCCCAGACAGCATTATAAGTATCATCAAATTCGCGACTATCTGCCTGTACACCTGATGAATAAATCATAAAAGTGTAAGCATCAAGCTGATTGTTATATGTGTCGAATTCTATTCCGAAATAATCGGCATTCAAATTCTCATCATCGCGGTTTCCTAATTGTTTTAAAATGCTGTCGGGATTTGAGTCGAACATTGTTGCAAAAACGTAAATTGCAACATCATCATATAAAATTCTGACTTCTGTTTTTTGAGTTGTTGCAACATTATACTTTGGAGTATATTGAATAAAATCTGAAATTGGTTGAGCAGAGTTCCAAATTTCATCTATTATGCCATCAATTTTAGGAGGTGTTACAGTTCGGGTTGCAAAAGCAACTTTAGTTGTATCAGCCGAAAATACTGAATTTAAGTAAAGTGTTAAAACAAATAATAGAATAATACGCATATTAACGCATATCAATTATTGCTTTTCTATCAGGACCCACAGAAACCAATATTACCGGAACTTTAACAAAGTCCTCAACAAATCGGATGTATTCTAAAAGTTCTATTGGAAGTTCACTTTTATTTCTTATTTTAGATATATCCGATTTCCAACCTTTAAAACTTGCAAAAACCGGACTTATGTTTTGTGATAAATCGTAAGGAATATTTTCAATTATTTTACCATCAATCGAATATGAAACCGCTACCTTAATTTCATCAAAATCGTTTAAAACATCAGCTTTAGTCATAATTAAACCTGTAACACCATTGAGCATTACCGAATATTTTAAAGCAACCAAATCGCACCATCCGCAACGGCGTGGGCGACCAGTTGTTGCACCAAACTCATTTCCAGTTTTACGAAGCTGCTCACCTACCTCATCGTTTAATTCTGTTGGAAACGGACCACTTCCAACTCTTGTGCAATATGCTTTAAATAAACCAAATACGTTTCCGATTTTTGACGGAGCAATACCCAATCCTGTACAAGTTCCTGCACAAACAGTATTTGATGAAGTTACAAAAGGATAAGAGCCAAAGTCAATATCTAACATACTACCTTGGGCACCTTCGGCAAGAATTTTTTTGTTTTGGTTAATCAGTTTATTTACTTCAATTTCACTATCAATAAAAGTAAATTTCTGAATTATTTTTATAGCTTCGAACCATTTGTTTTCTTCCTCGTCTAACTGAAATTTAAAATTAAGCATATTCAAAATCTGAATATGTTTAATTCTAAGTTCGTTATATTTTTCTTTAAATTTCGGGGATAAAATATCGCCAATTCTTAATCCGTTTCTCGAAATTTTATCGGTATAAGTTGGTCCAATACCTTTAAGTGTGGAACCAATTTTAGCAGAACCTTTTTCGGCTTCATAAGCGGCATCTAACAAACGATGCGTTGGTAAAATTAAATGAGCACGTTTGGAAATCAATAAATTTTTATAAATATTCGGACAATGTGGTGAAAGTCCATCAATTTCGTTTTCAAAAATAATTGGGTCAATTACAACGCCATTACCAATAATATTTATGCAATCGTTTCGAAATACACCCGACGGAATAATATGTAAAACATGTTTCCGACTTTCAAATTCGAGAGTATGACCGGCATTTGGACCACCCTGAAAGCGGGCAATAACTTCATAACCGGGAGCAAGAACATCAACAACTTTTCCTTTACCTTCGTCGCCCCATTGCAAACCTAATAAAACATCAACATTCATAATATTTTTAGTAATTTTATATTAAAATTTTAAAGTTTTAAAAGTAGTAATTTTATTTAATTTACAATATGATTGAAATATTAAAATTATTCATAAGTTTGTAAATGAGAGTATGAATAAAAGAAAAAAAATTATAGTAGTTGGTGCAGGTTTTGCAGGTGTTCAATTTGCACGAAAATTAGATGAAAGATTATTTGATATTCTTTTAATTGATAAATTAAACCACCATCAGTTTCAGCCATTATTTTATCAGGTTGCTACTTCGCAAATTGAACCATCAAGTATATCTTTTCCTTTAAGAAATATATTTAAAAACAAATGGAATGTTCAAATAAGAATGGCAGAAGTAACTGAAATAAACAAAAGCAAAAACGAAATTGTAACAGACATCGGAAATTTTAAATACGATTATTTGGTAATTGCAATAGGTTGCAAAACAAATTTTTTTGGCAATAACGAGATTGAAAAATATGCTTTAACATTAAAATCAACTTATGATGCTATAACAATTCGTAATAACATACTTACAACTTTCGAAAATATTATTTCGTCGAACAATAAATATGGTTTTCTTAATCTTGTAATTGTAGGTGCCGGTGCTACTGGTGTAGAGTTAGCAGGTTCGTTTGCCGAAATAAAAAAAAATGTGCTTCCAAAAGATTATCATGGAATAGATTTTACAAACTTCAAAATAATTTTAATTGAAGGAAGTAAAAACACATTAAATAACATGAGCGAAAATGCAAAAAAAGCTTCAATGAAATATCTTTCTGCAATGGGTGTAACAATAATTACCGAAACATTCGTAACAAAGTATGATGGCGAAACTGTGGTTTTAAGTAATGGAAATGGAATTAAAACAAAAACTGTTATCTGGGCGGCTGGTGTTTGCGGAAATAAAATTAAGGGTATTTCCGAAACTTCAATTACAAAAAGTGAAAGAATAAAAGTAAATCGTTATAGCAAAATAAAAGATTGCGAAAACATTTTTGCTTTAGGTGATATTGCTTTTATGGAAACTCCAAAATATCCCAACGGACATCCGCAGGTTGCAAATGTTGCAATTAATCAGGCAAAATTATTAGCAAAAAACTTAAAAGCTATTGAATCCGATAGCAATCGGACTAAAAAGCAGCTTAAAGAATTTGAATATAAAGATTTAGGTTCAATGGCTACCATTGGGAACAACAAGGCAGTGGTTGATTTGCACTTTGTTAAATTTAATGGTTATTTTGCATGGTTTATTTGGATGTTTTTGCACTTAATGTTAATTTTAAGCGTTAAAAACAAATTAATTATTTTTATTGACTGGACATGGAAATATATAACAAAAGATACATCTTTAAGACTTATTTTAGTACATCCTAAAAAATAAATTTCTATAAATTGTTTAATATTAAAAAAAATAATATTTTTGTATAAAATAATTAAATTTTGCAACTACTTATATTAATTACTTAAAATTAAAAAATCATGAAAACATTAACACTTTTTATTATGTTATTTTGCAGTTGTTCGTTGTTTGCACAAAATAATGGAATGTATTTTTGGCAAAGTTATGATAATTACATTATTACACCAAACAATTCTGCTATTAATGTTACTAATAATTTTTCTATTGAGTTTTGGACATTGCCTAATAAAATTACAGGATTGACTGCTATTTTACAGGAAGGAAAATGTAGCAATTCTACCACGTCTTACAGTGTAATATTTAGGCCCGACAGTACACTAAATTTTGTTTTTAATTGCAATGGTAACTGTACCAATAGTAATGAATATAAATGTAGTACAAAAGTTTTACCTGGTGCATGTCTTCATGTTGCTATTAGTTATTCATCTGCAGGTGTTAAAATCTATTTTAATGGTTTGCTTCAACCTGGTCAATATACTACTGGCTCATATTGCGGTAATTTATATGTGAGCAGTCAGCCATTACTTATATCAACCTATAGATATTTTAATGAAACTTTGGGTGCATGGTACTATGGAATGTTAGATGAATTAAGAATTTGGAATAGAGTACTTACTCCTTCTGAAATTTTAGCGAATTACCAAGGTCCTTTAATTGGAAATGAAACTGGGTTAAAATTATATTATAAATTTGACACAAATATAACCGGACCAAGTGCAACTGTAACAAATTATGCAACAGCAACCGGCTCTGCACTTAATGGATTAACTTATAGCACTAACTCAACATCACCAAATACAATAACAGACCCTTGTTTTAATTATACTTTAGTAGAAGAAAATGTACTAGGTTCTGAAGGTTTTTCAATTTTTCCTAATCCAACAAACGGAATGTTTTTAATCAAAAGTAATATTGGTTTTAATGAAATTAAAATTTATAATGTATTAGGGGAAAATGTTTATTATGTTTCTGATTGTAAACAAATGAAATCAATCGAAATAAATTTATCTTATTATCCCAAGGGAGTATATTTTGTAGAAATTAACGATAACAATAAAATATATACTCAAAAAATACTGATAAAGTAAGCTATAAATGTTTGATTGAAAATTTTTATTTTCTATTTAGATACTGTTGTGATTATTAATAATATGGTGCTATAACTAGGCTTAAACCAATTGTTTTAAGTTTATTTCAGTAGCTGGAAAATAGATTTATTCCAAACAAAATTATGTAATAAAAAAGGAATAAAAGTCCTGCTTTACAACTTTCTTTATTCTAAAAATGAGGAGGGTAGGTTTTTGAAAAATTAGAAAATTTTAAAAAAGCATTATGATTATCAATTATTTATAATATTTATTAAAAAAATTTTACTTTTGTCGGTTAGTAGTGATAAAAAATATGAAATAAATATTGAAAAAAATCAAAATTACAACTTGATTTTTTATGGATTTCAGATATAAAATAAAAAATAATTTCGTAATATTGCGATTTATTTTCAAAAAACACTAAAGGGTTCTATGTGTTTACTGGGTATGTTTTTAAAAAATGAATTTAGAACTCTCTCAATGTATAAAAAATACATTATTAAAGATAAGGCAATGTACAAATGTGATTTAAATAGTTTGAAGCTACATTTATTAAAATTGAAAATACCCAGGTATTCTACAATAATTATTCATAGTAGTTTGTTTAGGCTTGGAATTATAGAAGGTGGTATAAATAGTTTGATGAATTGTATTAGAGAAGTTTTTGACGAAAGTTATACTATAGCAGTTCCTACATTTACATTTAAATACGTAAATACTCATTATTGGAGTTATGAGGAAACTAAAAGTGAAACTGGCATTTTATGCGAAAAAATTAGGAAATTAAATGGAACTTTAAGGTCAATTCATCCATTTCATTCAATTGCTGCTTTTGGACCTAATGCCGAATATTTAACAAACTCAATATGTGAATCTTCTTTTGGTGCAAATTCTGCTTTTGAAAAACTATATAAATTAAAAGCATACAACTTGTCATTAGGAAGTGAGTTTATTGGAGGAGCTACTTTTTGTCATTATGCAGAAGAATTACTTAAGGTACCTTATCGATTTTATAAGAATTTCCCAGGAGACGTAAGGAATATTAATGATGAAAAAGTTGATGTAAACTTTAAAATGTATGTGCGAATAATAGAAGAAGATTATCAATATAAAAATATATGGGAAGTATATTGGAAAGATGTATTAAAAAATAAACTAGTAATATATGGAAATTTTAATAATTATTCTCCTATATTTTTAATGAATATTTGCGATTCTCACGATTTCTTATACAATAGAATTTCAAAAAACCCATACTATGTTGCACAAAAAGTACAAAATATTAAAAAACAATGCAACTCCTCAGCGACATTGATTTAAATATAAGTGATAAATAATCAATAATTTGAGATAAAATATGTTGATAACTCGAAAAAATGTTAATAACTTTTTTGCTGTTCATTATCAGATAGTTAAAAATATATGTTATTATTTATTCTCATCATTTCCTTTTTTTTATGTTTTGAACTTGTTTATTTTCAATATATTAATCCACTGGGTAGTTATAAAACAATAAAATATGGATATTGTTAAAGTTAAAGAGATTGTATTAAATGCTTTAAATAATATTTTAACAGTAGTGCCTGTTGAACAGGGTTTTGAAATTGATGAAAGTACTTTATTATTAGCAGAAGGATCCATTATTGATTCATTAACATTAGTATCTTTAATTGTAGATATTGAAACTACTTATAGCACAGATTATAATATTGAAATATCATTGTCTGATGATAGAGCCATGACTCGAGAGATTAGTCCCTTTTTAAGCGTTTCCAAATTAGTTGATTATATTTATGAATTAATTAGTGAGAAATAATTAAAACTTTAAAAAATAAATTTGACAATTGTATTCAGAAAAGACAATATTAATAACTGGTTCAAGTAGAGGTGTTGGTTATGAGATTGCCAATCATTTTTTGAAAAATAATGCTATTGTAATTGGATTAAGTAGAGGAGTTTCTACTATTAACAATGCTAATTATCATCATTTTAGTGTTGATTTATCTAAGCCAGAAGAAATTATTGATTTATTTAAAGAAATTACAAAGCGTTTTAAAAAAATTGATATTGTTATAAATAATGCGGCAGTTTTAACATCACAATATTCAATGATAATTACTTTAAAAAATGCAATTGATATGGTTAATGTGGATTTACTTGCCGTTTTTTTAGTTTCAAGGGAGTCTTCAAAATTAATGCGAAAAAATACTTATGGACGGATAATAAATATTAGTTCAATGGCTGCAAGTCTTGAACCTGCTGGAGATTCATTATATGCTGCTTGTAAAGCAGGAATTAATACTTTGGCAAATGTTATGGCAAAAGAGTTCTCGACTTTGAATGTTACTTGTAACACTTTAGCAATAACTGCTTTTGAAACTGATATGTTAAGACAGCATTCACCAACTGCACAGTTGAAAATTAAGGAAATAATTAAGAATTTACCAATTCCAAGAATTGCAGAAAAAGATGATATTTTAAATGTAATTGATTTTTTCTCATCAGAAAGAAGTGGATATATAACAGCCCAAATTATTTATCTTGGAGGAATTAATTAATGGTATATTTAATAAAAAATAAGACTTTTTCTTCCAATACTTATTTATTAAGTGGTGAAAATGAAAAGCATTGCCTGATTATTGATCCTGGATTAGATGAATCTTTTATTGACAACCGGATACATGAACTTCATCTGACACCAGTTGCAATCATAGCCACTCATGGGCACTTTGATCATATTGCTGGAGTGACTTACTTTAAAGACACATACTCAATTCCTTTCTATATCCATGAAGCAGATGTTAAAATATCAAAATCTGCTAATTTTTTTTTAAAAATTGCAGGTATTAATCATAAAATCATAACGCCTACATACGATTTTTTATTCAAAGGCGAGCATGAAAAGATTACCATAAGCAATTTTAATTTGGATATATACAATTTATCGGGACATTCTAATGGAAGTATCGTAATTAAGTACGGTGATAATTTGTTTTCAGGAGATATTATTTATAAAAACAAACTGGGTTTTAATAATTTTCCAGGAGAGGACAGAGTTAAACTTAGAGAATCTGTAATTAAAATGTTTAAAATTTTCCCTGATAACTCAACAATATTTCCAGGTCATGGTGAATCGGAGTATTTGGGTGTTATTAAAAAAAATAATACAGATCTTTTAGATTTTTTGTATAAACGCTAAGACATTTATGACTGAATATGGCATTGGTATAATTGGTGTAAATCATTATTTGCCTGAAAACATACAGACTAATGAAGATTTATGTAAGGTTATGACAGATGTTACTCCAGAATGGATTATTTCAAAAACAGGTATAAAACAGCGATATATTGCAACCCAATCTGATTCGGCATCAAGTATGGCAACCGTTGCAGCAATAAAAGTTCTGACAGAAAAAAAAATACCTATTGACGAAGTGGGTTTGATAATAGTCGCTACTTTCTCTCCAGATTATATGTTTCCACCTGTTTCGGTAAAAATTCAAAAAAACTTGAACGCCAAAAATGCTCAAATCATAGATATTAATACCAATTGCACTGGTTTTATAACTGCATTGACTATCGCATCTGATAGAATGCTTATTGATGCTTCTGTTAAATACTCTTTGGTTATCGGAGTTGAGTTACATACACGATATGTTAATCCAAAAGATAAAGAAACAACTATTTTTTTTAGTGATGGGGCTGGTGTAGCTTTGTTAGGGAAAGTTCCTAAAGGATTTGGAATAATTAATTCTAAATTTCTTACAGATAGCTCCACTTATGAGTCAGTGCGATTTCGTGGTGGTGGGTCAAGTTTTCCATTTGCGAACCGTAGTTTTTCACAAGAAATTGATTTCATAGAAATGAACGGATTGGCTACGTGGAAGCAGGCTATCACAAATTTACCTATTGTTATCAATAATTTATGCGAAAAATCTTCGTTAAAAATTGAAGATATAAATTTCTTCTTGTTTCATCAAGCAAATCTTAATCTAATACAATATGTAATGGCGAAGCTGAAAATACCTTTGGATAAGACTTATACTAACGTTGAAGAAATAGGGAATACTGGCTCTGCAAGTGTTGGAATTGCACTTAGTGAAGCAATGACATTTGGGAAAATAAAATCTGGTGACATAGTTTTATTGGCTGGCGTTGGTGCAGGATTTAATTTTGGTGCTAGTGCTTGGAAATTTATTTAAAAATTAGTAACTTATTTAAATTAATATTATTCATGAAATATAATGACATTAAAATAGGAGATAAAGAGAAATTAAATCATATTATCACTATTGAAGATATTGAAAAATTTGTTGAATTAACAGGCGACGACAACAAATTGCATGTAGATGAAAAGTATGCAAGCAAAACTAATTTCAAGAAACCTGTTGTTCATGGTATGCTTGGTGCTTCATTTATTTCAACAATTATTGGCACAAAACTTCCTGGCGATGGAGCATTGTGGTTTTCTCAATCGCTTGAATTTTTATTGCCTGTAAGAGTGGGTGATACCTTAACTATTTATGCAGAAGTGATAAAGAAAAATGATAAAGAAAAAATTGTTGAATTAAAAACAAATATTTATAATCAAAATAAACAAATAGTTACAAGCGGTTTTGCAAAAGTTAAAGTTATTGAACCTGAAGTATTAGTTTCTGAAAAAACTGAAAATATAGAGATTAAAGATAAAGTAGCTTTAATTATTGGAGGAACAGGAGGTATTGGTCGTGCTACATGCATTCAACTTGCAAAAGATGGTTTTAATATTATTATTCACTATAATAAAAATAAAGCACTTGCTAACGAAATTAAAGCTGAAGTTGAAAAACTTAATAAGAAAGCGACTACTATAAAAGCGGACATTCTTAACGATTTGGAAATTAAGGAAATGGTAACAAAAGGTTTAAGAACTTTTGAACAAATTAATGTTGTTGTTAATTGTGCTGCTACAACAATTGCAAATATAAAAATTCAGGATTTATTATGGTTAGACTTTTTAAAACAACTCGAACTAAATATTAAATCAACTTTTTCTATAGTTAAAGAAGTGCTGCCTGTAATGCTTAAAAATGGGTATGGGAAAATAATTAATATTGGAAGCTATTCTGTTGATAAACCAAATACCGAATGGACTTCATATATAACTGCTAAATCTGCATTGGTTGGTTTAACAAAATCTTTAGCAGTAGAGTTGGCTCCTAAAGGTGTTAGAGTAAATTTAGTAACTCCAAGTTTGGTTAATACAGAATTAACAGCAGATATTCCAGAGAAGATGAAATTATTAACTGCAGTTCAAACACCATTAAGAAGACTTGCTTTGACTTCAGATGTTGCCGGGGTAATAAGTTTTCTTGCTTCAGAGAAATCTGATTTTATTACTGGCGAAAATATTCGTGTAAATGGTGGGCAAATAATGATTTAGTTTGTGATGGAAAATTTAAAATATTCAGACATTCTTGCTCAAAATCAAATATTAAGAAATACTGTAAAAGGTATTCCTTATAGAATTTCTGTTTTGTCAAATGTTACCATTAATTCATTAAAAGAGATTTTAGAATATTCTCTTCGTGTTAATCAAATTAATCCTTCAATTGAACTTGGTAATTACGATAACATAATTCAAGATAGCTCTAAATACTACGATTCTGATTTAGTAATAGTTTTCTTCGACATGCTAAATGTTGTAGATAGTGTTTCAACTTTTTTTGAAAATATAAATGATGAATTGTATAACAATGTTAAAAATAAAATTTATTCTGAAATTGATATTATTTATGAAAATTTAAAAGCATGTCCATCTGTTATTATTAATACTTTTTCCTCAAATTATTTTATTCCAAATTATACTCAAAAAACAAAAGTTGAAACTCTGGTAATAGAGTTGAATAATTATTTAAATGAAAAGAAAAATATTAATGTTTCTGTAATTAATATTGATAATATTTTTATTAAAATTGGAATAAAACAAGCAATAGATTTTAGATTATATAATTCGTCTAAAGCTCCATATACATTAACCTTTTTAAAAAATTATGTTGCTGCAATTAACCCCATTATTTATAAAAATACTGGAAAATTAAAAAAGGCTATTATTTTTGATTGTGATAACACTTTATGGAAGGGCATTATTGGTGAAGATGGGATTGATAAAATTGATATGTCATTAAACTCTCATTCTGGAAGGTATTATAATAAAGTTCAGCAAATAGCAGTTTTTTTAAGTAAACGAGGTGTAATTGTTGGTATTTGTAGTAAAAATAATGAATCTGACGTAACAGATGTGCTTTTAAATCATCCCGATATAATTTTAAAAGATGAATATATTACAATAAAAAAAATTAATTGGGAAGATAAAGCATCAAATTTGTTATCAATAGCCTCAGAACTAAATATTGGTTTAGATAGTATAATATTTGTTGATGATTCTTCTTTTGAAATTAATTTAATAAAAGAACAGATACCTGAAATTGTTACAATTCAAGTACCATCTGTAATTTACGAATATCCCGATTTTTTATTGCAGCGTATTTTTAACTATTTTAACTTAAGATTAAATAGTGAAGATGCTAAGAAGACCATAAGATATAAGCAACAGGCAGAACGTGAGAGTGATAAAAAAAATCATAAATCAATAGATGGGTACTTGTCATCTTTAAACATCTCATTAACAATTTCTGTAAATGATTTATCCCAAATACCAAGAATAGCTCAATTAACACAAAAAACAAATCAATTCAATATTACTACAAGAAGATACACTGAAAACCAAATTCTGAATTTTATAAATAACAGTCAGGATAATGTGTTTTCTGTTTCTGTTGCAGACAAATTTGGCGATAATGGTATAACTGCAGTTTGTATTCTTAAAACAGATTTGCAAAATAATAAAACTTGTAACATAGATACATTTTTAATGAGTTGTAGAATTATTGGTAGAAACATTGAATTTGTATTAATGGATTATATTATTTATTGGTTATCTTCTCATAATTATACAACAGTAACTGCTGAGTTTATTCCCACAAAAAAAAATCAACAAGTACAAGATTTTTACTCATTAAATGGGTTTGAATTAATTAAAGAAGAATCAGATTATAAGGCGTATAGCCTTGAGTTGTCAAAGTTTCAGCCAAAGAATATTTTGTATATAAGTGTAAATTTTCAAGAATTAAAATAATTAACAATGGAAAATGTAAAATCGCAAATAACAAAGGTCATGAGCGCTGTATTTGAAGTGCCAATTGAAGATATTACAGAAACCTCTTCGGTAGACAGTATTGACTCTTGGGATTCGTTGAAGCACTTAAATTTAATTCTTGCTTTAGAAGAAGAATTCAATATCGTTATTCCTGACGAAGAGGTAGGAAATCTTATGAACTATAAACTTATAGAATTGATAATAAATGAATGCAGAAAGTAATATTTCTAATTTTTTAGCTGACTTTAAATTATTTGGTAATAATATTGCTGTTATATACTGTGGAACAGGTTTTTCTTATAATTATATTTTAGAAAGAATTACTTTTTGGCGAGATAAATTGAATTATATCCAAGCTGGAACTATTGTGGGTATTGAAGGTGATTTTTCGCCAGAATCAATAGCAATTCTTTTTGTATTGTTGGAACAAAATGCAATCATTGTTCCTCTTGATATAAATTATAAAAACAAGAATGAAAGCAAGTATGATATTGCACAATTAGAAATTTTAATAAGAATAAATGGCGAAAAAAATATTAATTTAATTACAAAAGATAATAAATACGATCAGAATGAATTATACAAACTTCTGATAAACAAAAATGTTCCTGGTTTAGTGTTATTTACTTCTGGTTCCTCTGGGGAGCCTAAAGCCGCCCTTCATGACTTTTCAAAACTTTTAGATAAATTTAATGTTAAAAGAAAAGCACTTAAAACAATAAATTTTTTACTATTTGATCATTGGGGAGGCTTAAATACTTTATTCCATATATTATCAAATGGAGGAACAGTTGTAACCCTTGAAAACAGAAATCCAGTTTACGTTTGTTCTCTTATTGAAAAATATAAGGTTGAGCTTTTACCTACTTCTCCAACTTTTTTAAATATGCTTTTATTGAGCAGGGCTTATGAAAAACACAAATTAGACAGTTTAAAGATTATTAGCTATGGTGCAGAACCTATGCCTGAAAGTTTGCTTAATCATTTAAACAAATTATTTCCTAATATTAAACTTCAACAAACTTATGGGTTAATAGAGCTTGGTGTAATGCGTTCTAAATCAGAAAATAATGGTTCGCTTTGGGTAAAAATTGGTGGGGAAGGATTTCAGACAAGAGTAGTTGATAACATGCTACAAGTGAAATCAGATTCAGCAATGATTGGATATTTAAACGCAAAAAGTCCATTTACCGAAGATGGATGGTTCATTACTGGTGATACTGTTGAAGAAAAAGGTGAATATTTTAAAATTTTAGGTCGTAAGTCCGAAATTATAAATGTTGGAGGTGAAAAAGTTTTTCCTCAAGAAGTTGAAAATGTGATTCTGTTAATGGATAGTGTATTAGATGTTGTGGTATATGGTGAAAAGCACCCTTTTACTGGTAACATAGTTTGTGCAAAAGTGTATTTGGATAATGTTGCAGAAAAGAGTTCATATATAAAACAAATTAAAATTCATTGTAAAGAAAAATTAGCACTGTATAAAGTGCCTATTAAAATATCAATTGTTGATGAACCATTCTTTTCTGATAGGTATAAGAAGAAAAGAAAATAATTGCTTTAAAATGAAAAAACAAATTGAACAGTATTTTGACCGCTTATGGCCAATAAATAGAAGTTTATCTGGTAATGGTAACAGAGGAACATTAAAAATACTTTCCGAAATTATAGATTTAAATATCATTGAAGTTCCTTCGGGAACTAAATGTTTCGATTGGACAGTTCCTCCAGAATTTAATGTAAAAGAAGCTTGGATTAAAGATGTAAATGGTGAAATTGTTGTAGATTTTGCTAAAAACAACTTGCATTTGTTGGGGTATTCAGAACCTTTTCGGGGTAAACTTAGTTTTGAAGAATTAAAAACTCATATCTATACATTACCCGACCAACCCGATATTATTCCATATTTGACTTCTTATTATAAAAGAAGGTGGGGATTTTGTATAGCTCATAATCAATTTTTAAAACTAAATAAAAATGATATTTACGAAGTATTTGTTGATTCAACATTGAATGAAAGTGGTTCAATGACAATAGGAGAAGCTGTAATTAAAGGAAAATCAGAAAAAGAAATCCTTCTCTCAACTTATATTTGTCATCCTTCAATGGCTAATAATGAGTTGTCGGGACCATTGGTTAGTGCATTTATTTATAAAAAAATAAAAGAGCGTAAAAATTTAAAATATTCATATCGTTTTGTATTTGTTCCTGAAACTATCGGTAGCATTTATTTGTTGTCAGTAAAAGGCGAGTATTTTAAAAAAAACCTTGAGGCAGGTTTTGTTTTAACTTGTATCGGTGATCCCGGAAAGTTTACTTATAAAAAAAGTCGTGATGGCAATTCTTTGCCGGATAAGGTTACAGAATTAATTCTTAAACAAACTGAAGATAGTTATAACATTATAGATTTTTTCCCGAGTGGGAGCGATGAAAGACAATATTGTTCACCTGGCTTTAACTTACCTGTTGGTTCGTTAATGCGAACTATGTACGGAAAATTTCCTGAATATCATACTTCGGCTGATAATAAAAATTTTATTTCATTTGAAGCAATGGAAAAATCAGTTGAAAAATATCTTGAAATAATTGAGCTTCTCGAAAAAAACGAAAAATATATAAACACTATGCCCTACTGTGAACCTCAATTAGGAAAAAGGGGATTGTACCCAACTCTTGGTTCACAAAAAGATACAGGAAATGTTGTTAGTGCAATGATGTGGGTTCTGAATTTATCAGACGGAACAAATGATTTAATTTCTATTTCTGAAAAAAGCAAAATTCCTGTAAAAGAATTATATCCTGTAATTGATAAATTAATTGAAAATGGGATTTTAAATAATGGTATTAGTGTCTTTTCCTAAAATATGATATATCTCCATGCAGATACCTATAATTTGTTAACACACATTTAAAAACGGACAACAAATGACAGAAAACACAAGTTCATTAACTGCAGTTATACACTACACCATACATCACATGCAGAGGTGGGCATTATACCGTAAAGGCAGATGCCTTAGTAAAGAATACTGGGGCATGGATAAAAAATTAAAATGGCAATGCGAAAAAGGACATACATGGGATGCTGCACCAGTAAATATTAAGTCTGGTTACTGGTGCCCTGCCTGTTCATCAGGACGCAAGTCCCCGCATAGATATTCAATAGAAGATATGCGTCTTTTTGCAGAAAAGAAAGGAGGACAATGTTTGTCGGACATCTATATAAACATTAACAAAAAACTGAAGTGGCAATGCAAAAAAGGGCATGTTTGGGAAGCAAGAGCCAGAGATATCATTCATGGACATAACTGGTGCGCGGAATGTTCCCATAAAAAGAAAGGCACCATAGAAGAAATGCAAAAGTATGCTGCAACCCTACATGGCAAATGTCTTTCGCATATTTATATAAACCGGCATACAAAATTAAGATGGCAGTGCAGCAAAGGACACAGGTGGAATGCAAAACCTAATGAAATGTTGAATCGTGGAGACTGGTGTCCATTCTGTTCAAATAAAAGAATTACCATAAAAAATGCACAAGCAATTGCAGCAGAAAGAGGAGGCAGATGCCTTTCAAAAAGATATTTTAATAACAGAAAAAAAATGAAATGGCAATGCGAAAAAGGACATATATGGGAAACACCTTACCACAATATTCAAGGAGGAACATGGTGTTCGCATTACGATTGCCGTTACAAAAATGTTAGGGGACATTGTAATAAAACGACAAAAACAAAAATAATGACTGGCGGTATCCTCAAATTACACAATGAAATTGAAAAAACTGCTTTCACAGATTACCATGATGGATTGTGGTATTCCAAGTTTGCTCAATTAATCATTTTTTATGAACGACACGGACATTGCGATGTACCATATACGAAAAAGGGTTATTACAGTTTGGCACAATGGTGTGTAAGACAAAGGTATTATAAAAAATTTGAATATTTAAGATTGCCAGTTGAAAGAATAAATAAACTAAATAGTATCGGGTTTTGCTGGAGCATTTCCGACAAAATGTTTGAGAATAAATTCCGACAATTGAAAAGTTTCTATAACAAATTTGGGCATTGTAATGTTACTCCTAAGCAAAATAAAGTACTTTTTAAATGGTGTGGCAAATTAAGACAGGAAAGAAAAACAAAAGAGAAACGCCTTACTAAAGAAAGAATCAAAAAACTTAACACAATTAGATTTGAATGGGAGGTGATTGATAGCAGGTGGATGAAAAAATATGTTGCGTTAAAAAAGTATGTACAAAAGAATAAGCACTTTTTCAATTTCAGTGATATAAAACAACACCGACAACTCGCCAGTTTTGTACAAAACCTTCGTGTGAAAAGAAAAGCCGGAGAACTCAAAAAAGAAAAAATCTATCTTCTCAATAAAATTGGTTTTATATGGAACACATTTGATGAACATTGGGGGAAACGTTTTGAAGAATTAAAGAAATATAAAAAACGGTTCGGACATTGTAATGTAAGCAAAGGAAAACGTGACAAAGACTACAAAGGATTAGCAGATTGGGTTTCGGATCAGCGTTTAAATTTCAGAAAACAATCTCCTTTACTTACTCCTGAAAGAATAAAAAAACTTTCGTTACTTGGCTTCAGTTGGACGCCACCTTTTAAACTTGGTGAACAAAATCGAATAAGCGATACCGACATGCTTAACGATCTTAAACGGCTTCAAACTTTACTTAATAGGACACCAAGTTTTTTAGACATTGAGAAGCATGGCAAATATAATGTTTTTAGTTATTATAATCATTTTGGAAACATTCGTAAATCGCGACAAAAAGCTGGACTGAAATCAATAATATGCAGACAAAAAAAATAACAACGTGCCCTAACACACGTTTAGAAAAACTGGGCAGTGAGTAGCAACTTGACAATGACAACAACATACAAACATATTAACGGTTTGACACGAACTGCAAGTAAATGCTCGTCGTTTCGTAGTTTAAACCATTATAAAAAGAAAAAATGTTGGAAATAAACCAGTATCCACCAAAAGAAAAGTTAAATGCATACATTCACAAACCATAACAACTTGTACAAAACGACAATAAAACAGGTACAAATTTGACAAAATGAAAAAAACAACTTTTATATTGTGTTTAATTTTTTTTGCTGTTTTTCTATACAGTCAAAATGTTCCAAAACTTTACAAAAAATACCTTCCTGCAATTGTGAAAATTTCCGTACTTTGTTATGATGGTACTGCTTCTGAAGGGACGGGATTTTTCATTGACGAAAAAACAATTATAACCTGCTACCATGTTGCAAATAATGTGAACACAATAAAAATTCAAACCAGCGATAGTACTATTTATACAGCCGATAGTGTTATTGCTTCAAGCGATAAAACCGACTTGATTAAATTTACAGTAAAGGAAAAAAGCAAAACATGGCTGAATTTATCCGACAAGCTTCCGAATGTCGGCGAAAGTGTTTACATCATTGGTAATCCGGATGATTATGATTTTTCAATAAGCAGTGGAATTGTTTCGGCAATACGAGTGAAAAATTCAGTACAGGTAATTCAGAACACCGCACCATGTTCGCCGGGCAACAGCGGAAGTCCTGTATTAGACAAAAAAGGAAAAGTGATTGGAGTAATGTCCTATGTTAAATTTGTTGGACAAAACCTGAACTTTGCCGCTACTTCCATCAATGTACTTAACATAAAAGACGACAATACCATTCAGCAGCTTAAACCTGTTACTGCCATAGTAACTAATTGGGAAATGGACAGCATCATTAACATGGCAAAACACTTTTTCAAATCAGCTGATTACAAAAATGCTCTCAATACAATTCTTCCAATCACAAAGTTTGCCGACACTACGCAGTCTCTGGAATTTATAGAGATGATTGCTGATTGTCATTTGTTTTTACAGGATTACGCAAAAGCCGTTCAGTATTACGAATACCTTATAAAGACACTTTACAAAAATAAAAATCACAGCCCTGCCGATGTCTGGACTTTTGCACAGTCCCTGCAAAAAGAGTCATTATGCCATTACGTTTTGGGCGATAAGAACGGAGCAATTGACATCCTTTCAAAAGCAGCTGAAGTTTGTAAAAAAGGATTGGAAACAGATACATTACGAAAGCAAATTTACACACTGCTCATTCAACAGATCTATGTTGCAGATGCTACATACAAATATTCGATGAACGAAATTTTTGAAGCATGCCTGAGCTGGAAAATTGCTAAACAATACGGTTATAAAAAAGACGACTTTGGCTTTAACAAAATGTGTGAATAAAACAAATAACAGAAATAGAATTACCACCCCCTGCATTAGTTTTTTCTATACTGCACAAATAAAGTTATACCTTTAATCAATAAGGCAAATTCTTTGTTGGAGATAACTCCAACAAAGGCAAGAAAATCTGTGAATCTTCCGCTCAATAGGAACAAGTTGTGGCAAAAATAGTTTTTTTAAGGGCTGAATAGTTACCAAAAATTTATTTAATTTTGACAAAGATATGAGTTACAAACTGGACATTGTTTTAAAATGAAAATCCTTTTCAAATACATTAAAAATTTTCTGAAAGAAGATTTTCGTTATGTTACATATTTACCTGTTTTAATTTACATTGCAATTTGCTTATCAATTAACTTTCGCTTCGATTTCGAACATAAAATACTTGATAGTTATGTTGGAACATTAAAAGGATTTTTGTATTACTTTATTTTTTATGGAACAGCTTATTTCCCTGTTGCCGTTTATGTTTTAATTGTAAACAAAAAACAATATGTACTAAATAATTATAGATTTTGGCTTAAAACATTGTTTATTATTGCTTTGTTAGGTGGCTCGGCATTTTTTGCATTTTATCAGGATATAATTAATTTGTTTGCCGAACAACCCGAACGGTATTTTATTAGAAAAATTCTTATTAATTCCCGAAACTTTTTAATGCTGTTATTACCGCTTATTTTTTTCTGGTATGCATTAAAACCTTACAAATCGGGCTTTTTATGGCTCAAATTAAAGGGGTTCAGTTCAAAGCCATATTTTTATATTTTAATATTAATGGTACCAGTTATTTTAATTGCATCATTTGGCAGCGATTTCCAAATTACATATCCAACTTTTAAACCATGGTCAACAGGTAATGCATTCGGGTTGGAAAAATGGCAGAGCGGTGGAATATACGAGCTATTTTATGGTGTTGATTTTATTACCGTAGAAATGATTTTTCGTGGTGCATTGGTTCTCGGAATGTTTAAATTACTTGGCAAAGATTGTATTTTACCGATGCTCTCTGTATATTGTTTTTTGCATTTCGGCAAACCAATAGGCGAAGCAATAAGCAGTATTTTTGGAGGTTATGTGCTCGGTGTTATTGCATTAAACACAAAAAGCATTGTAGGCGGCAGCATTGTGCATATAGGCGTTGCCTGGCTCATGGAGTTGTTCGCATATTTACAGCATTATATTTAGAGTCTGTCTATAATGTCCGCTGACTGCGTTATGCTCGTTTTGAAAACAGTCATTTACATTAGTAAACGCCTTGATTTTCAAAACTTCGCAAGCCTTGTCATCGAACTTTATACTCCAGACTCTCAACTTTACAGACAGATACTGCTTAATGAAAAATGCAAGTTTTATTAAAAAAAATCACTTAATAATAAATAAAGATTAAAAAATTTATAATTTTGTTACATGTAATTATATAAATATTTATTAAAAGCGTTGATTTTAAATGAGATACATTATTTCAAAACAAAATAAAAAAATAAAAGGAGAAATAGTATTACCATCTTCCAAAAGTATAAGCAACAGACTTCTATTAATTAGAGCTTTGGCTAAAAAAAGTTTTGAAATTTTCAATTTATCTTATAGTAACGATACTAAAGATTTAGTGAAAATTTTAAAATCCGAATCAAATGTTTTTGATGTAGGAAACGCAGGTACAACTATGAGGTTTTTAACATCTTATCTTGCAAATAAACCTGGCGATTGGATTTTAACGGGCTCTGAACGAATGAAACACCGACCAATAGGAATACTTGTAAATGCATTAAATGAATTAGGTGTTAAAATAGAATACCTTGAAAAAGAAGGTTTTCCTCCAATTAAAATTCATGGAATTAATCTTAAAGGTGGAAATATCGAAATTTCGGGAAGTATAAGCAGTCAATTTATAAGTTCATTGCTGTTAATTGCTCCAACTCTCACCAACGGATTAAATATTAAATTAAAGAGCAAAATTGTATCAAAGCCATACATTGATATGACTCTTAATCTGATGCGAAATTTCGGAATTAAATCAAAGTGGGAAGATGACCATATAATAATAAAAAAACAAAATTATAAATCAAAAGATTTTATTGTTGAAGCCGATTGGAGTTCTGCATCATATTGGTACGAAATGGCTGCAATAGCAGATATTGCTGATATTAAACTTTATGGTCTTAAAAAAAACAGCATTCAGGGAGATTCGATAATAGCAGAATTATTCGAAAAAATTGGTATTAAAACATCCTTTATTTCCGGAGGTGTTCATTTAATAAAAGTGCCAACTCCTTTGATAAAACAATTTGAATATGATTTCTCCGACAACCCCGATATAACACAAACTATGGCTGTAACTTTATCAGCGTTAAATATTCCGTTTTCGTTGCTTGGCTTAGAATCTCTGATAATTAAAGAAACTAACAGAATACAAGCATTAAAAAACGAATTACTTAAAACTGGTTGCAATTTGTTAGTAACAAATGACTCTATTTCAAAATTCAAAAACAACAATATTGACACAAACTGTACAAATACATGGAATTTTAATACTTGTGGCGATCATCGTATGGCATTATCGTTTACTCCATTAGCAATACTCAATAAAATATCTTTTAACGATGTGAGTGTTGTTAAAAAATCATATCCCGGTTTTTGGGAAGATATTCAAAAAATAGGTTTTGATATTCAAGAAATTGAATAAAATTCAGACATTTTTCAGCCGATTCAATTTCTTTATTTGGCTGATAAATCGCAATATGTAAAATGAATGTTATTAAACATGATATTATCAACATACTAAATATTAACTATTTAATATTTTTATTCTAAAATATTTTTAATCCAATGTTTCATTAACATGTTAATTATTAATATTATAATTCGGCAGTTTTTACATAAAAATCAAACCAAAAATATTTTTACAAAAATTCACTGCTTTTAAAAATAATTATTATTTTTGAAAATTATTATAGACATATAATTATTAAAAAAGGAGGTATAATATGGTAGGAATTGTGGGATATGGAACTCAAATTCCACGTTACAGAATAAAGATTGAGGAAATCGCTAAGGTTTGGGGTGCAGACGCTGCGTCATTTAAGCGGGGTTTGAACCTGAATGAAAAGTCGGTTCCTTGTCCTGATGAAGATTGTGCTACTCTTGCGGTTAATGCAGCAAGGAATGCGATGAGCAGAGCAGGTATCAATCCTCAGGAAATCGGTGCACTTTACGTTGGAAGCGAGTCTCATCCTTATGCAGTAAAGCCAACAGGAGCAACTGTTTCGGAAGCACTTGGAGCTTGTCCTTATGTTCATACAGCAGATTTTGAATTTGCATGTAAAGCTGGAACCGAAGCAATGTTTGTGGCTCTTAATCTTGTAAAATCTGGTGCAGTAAAATATGCTGTCGGAATTGGATCCGACACATCACAAGGTTCTCCTGGCGATGCTCTTGAGTATTCTGCATCTGCAGGTGCAGCAGCTTATGTTATGGGAGCAGAAAATTTAGTTGCAGAATTAATAGACACACATTGTTTTATGACCGATACGCCTGACTTTTGGCGTCGCGAACATGCTAACTACCCCGAGCACGGAGGTAGATTCACAGGCGAACCTTCTTACATGAAACATGTAACAGGGGCTGTAAATGCGATATTGGAAAAAACAAAAATGAAACCCGAAGATTTCGATTATATGATTTTCCATCAGCCCAATGGCAAATTTCCTGTGCAAATGGCTTTAAAACTTGGCTTTAAAGAACCTCAATTTCGTTATGGATTACTTACTCCAACATTGGGCAATACTTACTCGGGTTCTTCTCCGCTAGGATTAGCCGCTACACTTGACGAAGCCAAGCCTAACCAACTTATACTTCTTGTTTCTTATGGCTCTGGTGCAGGAAGCGACGCATTTATTTTTAAGACAACCGAAAGATTGCTGAAAGTTCGCGACATGGCTCCCCGAGTTAGAAAACAATTAGATGAGCATAAAATGTATCTTGAATATGGACAATATGCCAAATTCAGGCATAAAATAGTTAAACCAGAATAGGAGATAATATTTATGAGAGATATCGCAATTATTGGTATTGGAATGATAAAATTCGGTGAACTTTGGGAAAAGTCACTTAGAGATATTGCTGTTGAAGCAGCATTAAACTGTATGAAAGACGCAGGTACCGACCGCATAGATTCTATTACGATAGGATGTATGAGCGGTGGTTTATTTAATGGACAGGAACACTTGACAAGTTTGCTCCCCGATTATTTAGGCCGCCATACTACACCTGCTGTCCGAGTTGAATCGGCATGCGCATCAGGTGGTATGGCTGTTCGCTCTGCTTTTATGGAAGTAGCATCAGGAATGTCGGATTATGTTCTTGCTCTTGGTGTCGAAAAAATGACTGATGTAAGCGAAAATATTGAGACCTATACTTTAGCTACAACTGCCGATGGAGACTACGAAGCATTTCACGGAATAAATCTGCCCGGCTTATATGCATTAATGGCAAAAGCCCACATGGAAAAATATGGCACTACAAGAAATCAACTTGCAGAAGTTGCTGTGAAAAATCATCGAAACGGTGCATTAAATCCACATTCCCAGTTTCCGATGGAAATTACTGTTGATACAGTTCTCCGATCTGCATTAGTAGCCGACCCATTACGATTGTTCGATTGCTCACCCATTACAGATGGAGCAGCTGCTGTTCTTATAACTACTGTTGAAGAAGCAAAAAAAATCGGCAAACAACCATTAGTGATAATCAGCGGAATTGGAGTAGCATCCGACACTATCGCACTTTGTCAGCGAAAAGATATTCTTAAGTTTGAAGCTGTTGAACTTGCAGGACAACGGGCATTGAAAATGGCAGGGAAGACCATCAATGATATTAACTTTGCTGAAGTGCATGACAGTTATACAATAGCTGAAATCATGGTAATTGAAGCTCTGGGAATTGTTAAAGAGGGTCAGGGTGGAGTAGCAACCGCTAACGGAATTACCTCTCTTAATGGAAAATTCCCTATTAACCCATCAGGTGGATTGAAGTCAAAAGGACATCCTATTGGTGCAACCGGCGTAGCACAAATTTGTGAAGCTGTTTTACAATTGCGCGGACAAGCTGGAAAGCGTCAGATTAAAAATGCCAAAACAGCTCTTACTCAAAATATGGGAGGTTCTGGCGGTAGTTGTGTAATTCATATATTGGAGGCAAAATAATGGAAGTAGCAAGACATTGGCGCGAAACGCCCGAAAGATACAGAATGGAAGCAGGTAAATGCTCCAAATGCGGAAAAATTGCATTTCCGGGACGAATGATTTGTCCCGAATGCGGTTCCACAGAGTTTACAAAACATACACTTTCCGGAAAAGGGAAGATAGTTACCTATACAATAATCCGAACGGCACCCGACGGCTTTGAAGACTTGGTCCCTTATGCCGTTGGAATTATAGAACTGGACGACGGAATAAAAATATTAGCTCAGATTACCGATTGTAATCCCGAAGAACTAAAAACCGGCGACCGTGTTGTTGCCAAATTCCGCCGCATTAACGAAGATGGAAAAACAGGTATGATATATTATGCCTATAAATTCGTTCCCGATGTAGGGATATAATACTCGCTTTATAATAAAATAATGGCATTTTTCATTGAGCAGTTTACAATTTTACGAATTTTGCGAAAAACCCTTTGATAAACCCTCAAGGTATTAAGGTATAGAGGTATAGGGTATAAAGGCATAAGGAAATACACTACACCATTATACCCCTTACCTGAAACCCAAATGTAATAATTTACCTCGTGCAAAGTGTAATATATTAAAGTGTTTATTGTTCACGTTAACACATGCATACATGAACACATAAAAACAATAAAACCGTTCTCTATCGGATTTGTTAACATCAGTTATAAATTAAAAGAATATGAATAAAGTAGTAAAAAATGCCGAAGAAGCAATAAAAGGAATTGCCAGCAACATGACTGTAATGTTTGGTGGTTTTGGGCTTTGCGGAATTCCCGAAAATGCAATTAGAGTTCTTTCTAAAACAAATATTAACCGACTTGTTTGTATATCAAACAATTGTGGGATTGATGATTTTGGATTGGGCTTAATGTTACAAAACAAACAAATACGTAAAATGGTAGCTTCGTATGTAGGCGAAAATGCCGAATTTGAGCGTCAAATGTTATCGGGCGAACTCGAAGTCGAACTAATGCCACAAGGCACTTTAGCCGAAAGAATAAGAGCCGGTGGTGCCGGAATACCTGCATTTTTTGTTCCTGCCGGTTACGGAACCGAGGTTGCTATTGGCAAAGAAGAACGCGAGTTTAATGGTAAAATGCACATTTTGGAACACGCACTTACAGCAGATTTTGCTGTTGTTAAAGCATGGAAAGGCGACACGCACGGTAACTTAATTTACCGTTATACTGCATCAAATTTTAATAATATGATGGCAATGGCTGGTAAAATTACAATTGCCGAAGTAGAAGAACTCGTTCCTGCTGGTCAACTTGACCCTAACACAATTCATACGCCAGGAATTTTTGTTCAAAGAATTTTTCAAGGTGTAGATTATGAAAAACGAATCGAAAAAATAACTACTTCAAATCCTAATTCTTAAATCCTTAATCCTAAATCAAAAATGTCTTTAGATAAAAATCAAATAGCAAAACGTATAGCTCAGGAATTAAAAGATGGCTATTACGTTAACCTCGGAATTGGAATTCCAACTTTAGTTGCAAATTATGTTCCCGAAGGTATTCATGTAACATTTCAATCGGAAAATGGTTTATTGGGAATTGGTCCTTTTCCAACACCCGACAAAGTAGAAGCCGATTTAATAAATGCCGGAAAACAAACTGTAACATTTACAGATGGTGCTTCATTTTTTGATTCGGCAACAAGTTTTGCAATGATTCGTGGCGGTCATGTTGACTTAACAATACTTGGAGCTTTTGAAGTTTCGGAAGAAGGCGATATTGCAAGCTGGAAAGTTCCCGGCAAATTGATTAAAGGAATGGGCGGGGCAATGGATTTGGTTGCTTCTGCAAAAAATATTATTGTTGCTATGCAACACTCTAACAAAGGACAATCGAAAATTCTTAAAAAATGCACTTTGCCATTAACAGGTGTAAAATGTGTAAAAAAAATTGTTACCGATTTAGCTGTTTTAGAAGTTGTTAATGGTGCTTTTAAACTTTTAGAAAGAGCTCCCGGCGTTTCTGTTGAAGAAATAAAACAATCTACCGAAGGTAAGCTTATTGTTGAAGGGGAAATTCCGGAAATGTTGTTATAATTTTTTAATTAAATAACTCACGTAACGCAAATTTTATGGCTAAAATGATAATTGATGCTAATAACCTTGTAAGTCATTGAAAATAAGGAGCTATTCTTAATCATAAAAATTATTTCGCAAAGCCGCAATGTACGCAATGAAAACAAAAATCTGCTCTCTATCGGATAAAAATGATAACTAATGAAAAGTTTACAACTTGAATAGTAAACTTGCTGTAAGCACGCAATGAAAAAAATCATTAATGATTTTTTTAACTTTGTGGGCTTAAACTCCGATAACTATCGGAGTTGCGGGCATTGCGAGCTTTGCGTTTACCCCGTAGGATAATTATGTTGAATAGCCATTATGCAATAAAAATGGAATATCCAACGGGGTG
>MENF01000064.1 GCA_001769035.1 Bacteroidetes bacterium GWA2_32_17 | reverse complement strand
ACCGCTTGGTTTATCCTGAGCGAAGCCGAAGGATACAGTGGTCCCGCTTAAAGGCGGGATAAATAGTGTCTGTCCATAATGTCCGATTTCAGCGTTATTCTCGTATTAAAAAACAGTCATTTACTACAGTAAACTTCTGATTTTTTATTACTTCGAATGCCTTGAACTCGAACATTATGAATCAGACACTGACTTTATAGACAGACACTAAATAGTGAGAGGTTCTCCCCATCAGCATTTGCTGGCGGGGCAGCCTACTCGATTATATGCCGGTTTTAGTTACCGAATTCACGCTGTCAACAGGCTCCCATAGTTCAATCTTGTTGCCTTCTGTGTCCATAATATGTACAAATTTTCCATAGTCGTAAGTCGCAATGCTGTCAAGTATGGTTACTCCGTTTTCTTTGAGTTTGTTTACAAGTCCTTCAATATTCTGAACTTGGTAATTAATCATAAAATCTTTTTTGGATGGGGAAAAATATTCATCTCCTTTTTTGAAAGGTTTCCATTGAAGAGAGTTTATCTCGTCAGGTCTGTTAACGTTTCTGGATTCAAAACTCGAAGAACCCCATTCATTGATTTCAAGTCCTAAATTTTTGGCATACCATTCTTTCGTTTCCTGTGGATTGCTCGAATAAAAGAAAATACCGCCAATTCCTGTCGCCTTTGGTGTTGTGTCAACAGGTGAAGTTGAGTTGTCTGTTTGATTTTTTAGGTCTTCCATATTGTTTGTTTTTTTATTTGTAGAGTTGCAACTTGTAAGAACTGTTACAATCGAAATTGTTATTATTAGTCTATTCATTTTGATTTCTATTTTTTACTGTCGTATCATTTTAAAACTGGCATATAACGGATTGGGGGTTGCTTTTCGGTGGCGATTTTACCACTGAATCTTCCACGAAGAACAAAGGTTTCAATATGCACGCCACTGAAAGTAAACGCATGTTAACGGCTGGCAAGTTGTCCGTTTTACTTTGTCCAGTTAGCAATTTCAAGTCCTTTTATTCTTTTGAAATGGGTGTCTCGTCCTAAAAAAAGTTTACACTTTTTGGTTAATAATTCTAATACAAATTTACACATTTTTTTTAATCCTAAATACCATTTACATTTTTTTTATATTTGTGGCGGAGATAAAACAGAAACGAGCAATGCTGAAGAGCAACTCGCCAGGGATTAATCTCAGGAGCGACGAAGTAATTTGTTTTATAAGCTGGGTGTTAGCGGTTCGTGCTTTTTTAGTATGTTATTGTTTCTGATTGCAATTAAAATAAATGCCAAGCTCGGCTATTAATTCAAAGTCGTTAATCCATCTGACAGCCATGTTTTCACAAACATTTGGGATTTTAATTTTGTTTGAATTAAGAGCAGTAACCTTTTCTTCCTTTGTAACTACAGTAGCTTTTTCATTTATTGCATGAGCTATAACCCAAGGGTCTGCTAATGACCTTGCTTTAGTGTTGTCAACTAAATTTTTATGTAAAGGATTTTTAGAATATATAGCTTGTAAACACTTTGTTACAGGTTCGTCAATTTTGCGAATAGGAATGTCGCTCTTTTTTATCCATTTTGAAAGATCGTCTTCAGTACGGATAATTTCTTTATAAACCATCTCGGAAATAAAAATCTTTTTTTGAATACCTAAATCATTAAGAATTTTCCAATAATCAGGACAAAATTTAGGTGAGTAGTATTTTTGCCAAGCTTGTATTAGTACATTGGCGTCTAAACAGTATATTTCAGCCTTTGTACTCATTTATATAATTGGGCTTCTAATTGTTGAAATTTATTTACTTGAACATTTAATAAGCTACTTGCCTGAGTTGGTTCAATAAAACCACTTCGAAAAGCATCTAATACCGTTTGTGTAAATAATCTACTATTTCTATTAAGTTGCAAAAGAAAATAGTTTGGTCCACCAGGTTTTTCTTTCTGTTTAGCTTTTTTCTCGGCTTCTCTTAAAAGAAAAGTATCAAAATCTTTATCAGCTTCTCGTTTTAACTTTTGATAGTCACTAATATTTATTATTCCTAGATTTAATGCTCTAACAATAAAAGCAAATGAACTAACACCAAAAATTTTTGCAGCCTTAAAAACTTCCTTTGAATTGTTAAATGTGCTTTTATCTAAACTGCGAATTAAGTTTTCAGGAATTAAAGCATTAGCTGCAACTTCATTGCAAAATAATTCAATTGGATTAAACTTGTCTTTTTGTTTAATTTCTGGTTCTATTTCATTTGAAATTCCTGATTCAGCGATCCATATATGAGCAAGTTCATGAACTAATGTAAATAATTGTGGTGCATTCCAATCGTCTGAATTAATAAAAACAAAAGGTGCGGATGGGTCTGCAATTGCAAAACCTTGAATTTCTTCAGAGTCAAGTTTAAGTCTAGTGTGAATAAAACTTGTACGTGAAATAAATATGCCTTTTGATTCAGCTTTATCAATCCACTCTTTTATAGGATTGTCAGTTTTGTATTTTGATGGAATTATTTCTAAAGTCTCAAGTATATTATTGGCAACCGATATTGGATTGTCTTTAATAGAATACCGACCTATAAATGGAATTTTATTTTCATTATTCTCTTCGTTAACATCGCTTATCCATGATTGCTTTTGTTGGATTTCTCTGATTATAAATACTGAAGCTGTACTTAATACTTTTGAATCTTTTTTTCTAAAGTCTTGAAGTGGTTGAAAGTCTCTAGGAATTTCTGGCAAAAAGAATAAAGCAAAAGGTCGTTTGTAAGTTTTCGCTAATGTTTGGGCTTGTCTAATAGTCGGTTGACTGATTCCTTTTTCCCATTCCTTTAGCTTGTCAATAGACACAGGAACTTTAGATGAGGCAGTTTCCTCAGTCATTCTTGCTGATTCTCTTGCCCATTTAAGCACATTCGGTGTTATGTTTGCTTTGTCTGCCATTTCGAAGTCAAAGATACAAAATATTGAATTATTTTAATAAAAAAAATACTGATTTATATGATTAATACATTTTTAAGTACGAACGCTAACGGTTCAGTGCAGAATTTGGCTGGCATTGTTTCTAAACTTCGAGTTTACCAGCCTTATCTTAAATTAAAACAAAAGTATTTTCGGTGAAAAGAGCGAGAATACTGATAATAACGAACCGTTGTTTACGTTCGTGAACAAAAACGATTGATAATCGTTTTGTGAAGCGAAGGAGCGTAGCTCGGTACGTACAGTGGTGTGAGAGGCTCTCCCAATCAGCATTGACTGGTGGGGCAGCCTATTCGATTATAGGGCATTTTTATTTCCTGTTGCATATGTCAATGTACTTAGCTGTCAAGACAATTTTTTTATGGTCGTCTTTAAATTTTGTCTTGTAAATTTCCAATGCTCTTGTAAAGTAGTACATTGCTTCCGAAACTCTTTTTTGTTTTAATCTAATTTCTCCCAGACCAGTTAAGTTGTCGGCAACCTTGTCGTGTTTGCTGTCAAGTGTTTTAGTTGTTATGTCGAGAGATTGGCTGAATAAAGTTTCGGATTCTAATAAATTACCCTGAGAAAGTCTTAAGTATGCTTTATTGTAAAGTACAGTTGCGTAGTCGGGATTATTTTTTCCGATTTGTTTTTCATATATTTTCAATGTTACATCAAATAAGGTATCCGCTTCAATATATTTTTTTCTTTGTGTTTTAATTAGTCCTAAACCATTTAATGTTGCTCCATAACTGATTTTACTTTGCATTTTATTTATAGTGTCTATGGAAAAGCATTTTAAATACATTCTCTCCGATTGGTCTGTGTTTTCAATTAAGTAGTTAATATATGCTTCAGCTCTTAAGTACTTAGTCAAGTGAGGGTTATTTTCTTTTTCAAAATAATCTGTCGCTATTTTAGTTGCTTTTTGAGCCAACCTAAACGCCTCTTGATATTTTGTTAAATCGCTTTTCAAACTTGATAATGCGTCTAATATGTCTGCGTATTGAAGAGAGTTAGGGCTTGAAGAATTCAAAGCCTCAATGAATAGATTTTCGGCAACCTCATAAAATCCTTGATGATGTTTCACGAATGCAAGTTGTAAAACTAATGAAGCGTAATAATCATTCTTTGTCGAAGTTATCTTTTTTAGAATGTCTAATGCTTTATTACAGCCTTGTTCCGCTTCCTTATATTTCGCAAGTGTTGTGTTTACAGAGTTAAGTCCATCAAGTACATACAAATAGTCATAATTAATCTCTCCACTTGTTTCCGCAACCACTTTCAATGCGTTTTCCATTATTTCTTTTGCTTTATGGAAATCCCCTTTATTTAAAGTATGGTAAGCAAAATTTGTCAGAGCCTTTGAGTAGTCTTTGTACTTTATAAATGATTTTTCTTCAAATGCCTTATTAAAATATATGTCGGCTGTGTCATAAACTTGTCTTAATGAATAAGTCCAACCGATGTCTGCATTTGCACTTGCAATTACATTTTTAACAATATATTTTGCAGATTCTTTCTGTTCTGATGTTCCATTTTCAGAAGTGTAGTTTGTGGAGTCGTTTTCTAAAACGTAAATAACGGATTTATATGTTTTGATGGCATCTTTGTAATAATACTGTTCACGATAAGAGTTAGCCAACAATTGAAGTGTCACAGCATAGTACATATTTTTTGTTTTAAAATAGTTTTTATAAATATGTAATGCTTCAATGTAAAGAGAATCAGAAATTTTATAATTATTCTGTCGTTGGTATACTCCAGCAACAATAGTTTTTACTGCGGCTTCTTCTTTGCAGCTATCTCCATACCAAACCATCATTGGAACTTCAATTAATTTTGCAATTTCTAAAACTTTTTCGTCTTTTCCCTTTTCAAGATTCAGTTTAATTTGCCCCCAATAAGCATTGTAAAATGCTTCATAAACTTCATCATATTTTGTGCTGTCATGTCCCCAAGCGATTCTGTTAGATTCGAGAGATTTATTTGCAAATGTCAGCGCCTCATCGAATTCCCCTTTCTGAGAGGATTCGATAGATTGGTCGTAATATCTTTTTGCTAAACCTCTATTGTGCAATACGGGCTCTTCTCGGTTGAGATAAATATTAATTATGTAGTAAGGTAGTGGCAGGACTGATATGCATAAAAAAAGTATAACAGAAGATCGAATAAGCAGTCCTTTAAAATATCTTATATTTTCCGTTGCGCTTTCTTTTTTACTCTTTAGCAGACGGAAAATAAGAAGGGGAAATAAAATGAAATTCAGGATTGCAAAAATTAATACAACTATATTGGAGTGGTTCCAAACTTTTGCACCAAAAGCAATAATGCCAAATGCAAATGCAAGTCCACAGTATACTGCAAATAAGGTCGCTTTTGTTTTGTCTTTATATTCTGATTGTCTGTATAATTTGAAGCCCCCAATTGAAATTGTCAGAAAAACCACAAAGTTCAAGAATGCAAATCCAGGAATTGCTGCAAGTCCAAATATTTTATTCAAATAAAAGAGGAGTAATAGTCCGAATGCAATTATTTCTGTCTTACGCATTTGTCGTCTGTGTGTCTTTTTAAAATGCCCTATAACGGTTTACGGTTAAATTTGGCAGGCTTTTACTTGCAGTCATTGTCAAACCGCTAAAATGTTTGTATATTGTTATTCGTGTCAAGTTGCCCATAACAGCTTGCTAAATTTTAATCGTGTGTGTGTGCCCTGCATGAGCAGTGCACACCCGTTCCAATGCTATTAAAAAATTGCTAAAATACTAATATTTTTTTTAATAGTAAACAAAACGGGTGTTTTTTTTTCCAGAGGGTGCAAATCCCTTATGCGCTCGTTAATTTCGGGAAGCATTAGCAAGTCGCAAGGTGGTTTATTCGCTATCGCTCATGAGATCGTTTCGCTAAGTTGTTGTGAAACATGCACTGAAGGAAGCGAGACTGCAAATTCTGGTACTGATACTTCGGCTACGCTCAGGACTGAACAGCTTGCCCTGAGCGATAGTCGAAGGGTTAAGTTGTTCCAAATTCGATAAGGAGATCTAAACTTAGAGTTTACCAGCCTTATCTTAAATTAAAACAAAGGTATTTTCGGTGAAAAGAGCGAAAATACTGCTCATTAACGAACCGCTGTATACGTTCGTGAACAAAAACGATTGATAATCGTTTTGTGAAGCGAAGGAGCGTAGCTCGGTACGTACAGTGGTGTGAGAGGTTCTCCCCACCAGATTTTCTGGTGGGGCAGCCTACTCAATTATACACTGGCGGTCTTCACAAATGTTGATTAAATGAACAAAAATAATAATTAAATATTTTTTAGGGTGATTTTATTTTTTTTTCTTTGCGTGGTAGAAATTACACTCTTTTACAAACTTTGGTCTGTGTGTGGATTGGTGCGGTTTGGAAATGTGTGTGATTTGTGGGCGAAAAGTTCATTATTAATTTTATATTTGCAATCTAATATTTTTAAAATGACAAAACAAAATATGGATTTTATCAAACGAAATTCAATGCTTGAAAACCTTGATTATCATCAAGACAGAAACCTTTATTGCGAAAAAAAATCATTGACCAACGAGGCAACAGTAGAAATATTTTTTGTCAATAGATTATTAACTGATTTGGGATATAAAGACAAAAATATAAAAGCAAAAGAAAGTATTGATAAAGTTGTTATTGCCAAAGGGTCAAAGAAAATTTCTTATAAACCTGATTATATAATTGTTGAAAAGAAAAGTCCATTGCTTGTAATTGATGCAAAAGCACCTAATGAAAAAATCGCTGATTATATTGAACAATGTGCACACTATTGTTTATTGTTAAACAGAAGCAAAAAATCAGTTAAATATTTTTTACTAACAAATGGATTAAAAACCGCACTCTATAAATGGGATGAAGATGAACCGATTTTTGAATTAAACTTTGAGGATTTTTATATTGGAGGAACTAAATATGAACAATTCAGAATATTGCTTTCTTTAAATGAAATCAAAAACAATAATACTGAATCAGAAGAAGAAAAAGAGCGAACCATTACACTAAAAAAAATAAACAAAGAAGATGCTCAAAAAATTTTTAAGGGATGTCATAAGTATATTTGGAATACAGAAAAAAGAGGTGCAAATTCCGCCTTTATTGAATTTGTAAAATTGATTTTTCTAAAACTTTGGAATGATAGGAAGCTGCACGAACTGTACAAGTCAGATGAAGATGGTAATTTAAAAATACCAGTTACTGCTAATACATTTTCTGTAAAGTGGCTTGAAAGCAGAGAATCTGAAATGTTAAATCCAATGAATGATATTCAATTTAAGGATTTAATGAATCATATTCAAGATGATATTGATAAAAATAAAAAGAAACAAATTTTTGATGTTGACGATAAAATAAATTTAAAACCTACAACTATAAAGGGAGTTTTAAAAAAACTCGAAGGATTTGATTTGTTTGGAATTGATGAAGATTTGAATGGAAGATTATTTGAAACTTTTTTAAATGCAACAATGAGAGGAGCTTCACTTGGGCAATATTTTACTCCACGAAGTATTGTATTACTTGGGACATTGCTTGCTGATTTGAAAGTAAGTGAAACTCACATTGATAAAGTTTTGGACGGAAGTTGCGGAACAGGAGGCTTTTTAATTGAAGCATTAACAATAATGCGTAATAAAGTTAGAGAAAATAAAAGTTATAGTAGAGAAACGAAAATTGAACTGATTAGAAAAATAAGTAATGAAAATATTTATGGGATTGATGCAGCTAAAGACCCTAACTTGTCAAGAATTGCACGGATAAATATGTATTTACATGGAGATGGTGGGAGTCATATTTATTTTGGTGATGGTTTAGAAAAAAATATTGAAGTTGATAAGTCAGATAGTAGAATTATACAAATTGAAACAGAGGATATGAGAAATTTTATGAAGCCAAACTCCTTTGATGTTGTAATTACTAATCCCCCTTTTTCAATGTGGTATGAACTTACAGATGAATCACAGGCAAAAGTTTTAAAAAAATATGAATTGATAAAACATGATGGCACAATTAAATTAAGAAATCGTCTTCGTGGTAGTGCTATGTTTATTGAAAGATATTTTGATTTACTTAAACCAGGAGGCAAGTTAATTTCTATTATAGATGAAACGGTTTTGTCGTCTGCCGATTATAATTATGTCAGAGAATTTGTTCGTTGTAATTTTATTATTAGAGCAGTAATTTCTTTACATGGAGATGCTTTTCAAATGGCTTCTGCAAGAGTAAAAACAGCAATGGTTTATTTGGAAAAGAAAAAAACTTCAAATGATGAACAACCTGCTGCATTTATGTATTCATCTGTTTATTTGGGGGTAGATGATATGCCAGTAACCACAAAGCCATCAAAAGTTATGGAGGCAAGAAAAATGGCAATGAAAGAAATTGAAACAATACTTGATAATTTTGCAAAATATAAAAGAGGTGAAAAAGGCTATTGGCTTGTTGAACCAGAAAGATTAGATAATAGATTTGATGTTAAATATTGTATTCCGATGCAAGGTCGTTATGTAAAGAAATGGAAGCACAAAGGATTTGAAGTGAAATCATTATTAGATGTATGTGAACCAAGAGAAGAAATAATTGAACCGAGTAAAGATTATCCGAATGAGCAATTTAGAATTTTGACTATTACTTATGCTGGTCGGTGCAAAACCGAAGAAATAAGATTGGGTAATGAAATTAATTATAAAAAAATGAAAGTTGTCCGTTCAGGTGATATTGTCTTTAGTGAATATAATACTTTTCATGGTGCAATAGGATTTATTACAGAAGATTTTGATGGTGCTTTGGCTTCTGGTAGTTATACTGTTGTTCGTTGTTTTAATAAAGAAGATAGTATGTATTTGTGGTCAATACTCAGAACAACTGAAATAAGAGCAGATTTTTTAACATCTGCAATAGGCATGGGTAGGCAAACAATAGATTGGGAAGATATTAAAGGTGTCAAAGTTCCATTCTTGTCTGACGCCAAAAGAAAAGAAATAGGTAAGGACATTTTAAATGCTTGGATTGCTGAAAAACAAGCACAAAATACTGTTGAAAATATTAATACTTATTTACATTCTGAATTTGATGTTGAAAGCGAAGATTCAAAAGTAAGATTTTTAGCAGCTAAACCACCAAAGTAAAGCGGCAGCAAGATTTAGCTCTTTTGCTTTTTTGCGTTTTGGCTTGTGTGTCGGGAAAAAGCAAATGTGCTAAATGTGTATCAGATTTTTTTAAAAAGCGTAGGCAAAAATATTTAATTATGGTCAAGTTACACGTTACTGCCCGCTAAATTCTAACATAGTGTTATGCACTGGCGTTTATTGTTTATGTTACAAAGATAAGTTATTTTGAATTACGTTGTGAACTGTCAAAGAGCTATTGTGTGTGGTGAATTGTATGATGTCGTTTAAATTTTTAATGAAGTGAAGGTTTTTTTATTTTTATTGCATTTAGTTATGCACTGTCAGCTAATAAAAAATTAAATCGTGAATTTACAATAATTATTTATCCATAGGGAATAATAACCAAGAAGTTAGTTCAGTTATTTTATTTAACTCTTTATTACACTTTTTCTTTAAAATAGAAACACGATTTTTATAATAATACCTATGAATCATTACTCGTAAAAAATGAAACAAATATGGAGAAATTGCAACAATTAAAGTAAATAGATAGTTATATTGTTCTTGAATTAGATGAAATTTGTACGCACATAAAGGTCTATAGTAATTAAGTACAGTAACAACAAGAAATGGAATTAATATAAATAAAACAGAAATAAAAGGTGGTATTTTTTTTAAAAAAAAAGGTGTAAAACTTCGGATAAAAACAAATAAGTTAAAAACAAATACAATCTGTAATATTGTTATACAAAAATTCGTAATCCACGGATATTTATTTAAGTAAAATTGCTCAAAACCACCTAAAATAATCATAAACATACAGTATAGTGATGTAATTAAAAACATAGATTTAAAACCTTCTGTAAATTTTCTTAAAAATCGTTCTTTGACAGTAATTTTATGAATGTTATCTTTAAATTTGTTATGAATATCATTTACCTTTTGTTTAATAGGGTCCTTATAAGACTCTAATGAGATAATCGTAAAAAGACTTTTTAATTCCTTAACTTTTTTAGTAACAGAAATTATTATATTGTTTATTTTTAAGATGTCATTATCTAAAGCACCCCGAAATAAACTTGAACCAGCATATGCCAAATTCAAAGCAGCAAAAATCTCAAAGTATGAATTAAGATTAGAGATACACATTATAAGAAAAATTAAAAAACAGACTTACAAGTACCAAAATTATTATCAAAAATATTTATCAATTGATTTGGATACTTATCATTGTTAAAACAACAGAAAGCCTTTCGTTCTTCAATTTTTTTATTAACATTAATTTCTTCTAAACGAAAAGATTTTTTATCCCCAATTGCGAAGTTTAAGTTGGATTTATATAATTTAAAAATATTATCTCTAAAAATTTTATCAGAAATTGCAAGAAAAACTTTATTTGGATGAGTAGAATGTAATACTTTTAGTTTTTTATAAATTTCACAATTAAAATCAGAAATATCATCAACAACTATTTTAATGAATTTACCAATTTCAACAAATTTATTGAGATTAATATAAAACTGATAAAATTTATCTGCAATATCACCACTTAAATTATTATCATATATTCTAAACTCATCTTTTGAATATTTTAGCATAGTTGAAACAACAATAGCTGCATGATTTCGGCTTGAATTTCTAAAAATGTGCTCACTATTAAAAAAAGCTAAATTTTCAACAGCAATTGAATACATTTTTAAATTTGCATTAGAATCCATTCTTCTTAATTATTTTTTGACAAATATATATATTATTTCAAATACATTACTTAATTTATTGTTTTTTATTAACAATTTAACTGTTTATTAATTAGATATTTTATTGTGATTACTTGTAAAGTCAATGAAATATTTCAATTTAAAACACGATAATTAATAGATAGTTTACAGGATAATCTGTCCGCTTGTGCCTAACGCCAGTCCGTCTAAAAACCCATTTTTTAAAATTTTAATCAAATAAAAAGCAATTAAACAAAAAAAAAAATTGTTCTTTTATTGGCATCTTTCAAAATTGCTGAAAAGTTTATACTGAGCGCAGCCGAAGTATAGATTACAATTTCATTGTTTTATTGTTTCATTGTTATTTAACCATTTAGCAACTTAGCGAAGCGATTTCATTCACCCCGTTAGATATTTGTTAATTAAAAGAGTAAACACTCTTTATTCGCCTTATCTAACGGGGCAAGCACCTATAAAAACTTGTAGTGAGCATGTCGAACTATAAAAAAGATTGTGAGTAATTTAGTGGTTTAACAATGAACCAATTTAGCCATAAAATTATTATTACATACAAATACAGATAATATTGTAAACTGCTAAATGATAAATTTTCTTTTATTTTTTTTTCTGTCGCAAAAGAGCTTGTGAGGTTATGCTAACACATTACACTATAATTGCTCCACATCTTAACGAACCGCTGTTTACGTGAACCGCTTGGTTTATCCTGAGCGAAGCCGAAGGATACAGTGGTCCCGCTTAAAGGCGGGATAAATAGTGAGAGGCTCTCCCCATCAGCATTTGCTGGTGGGGCAGCCTACTCGATTAGCAGCTGTGTTATTTGTTATATATTTCATGCAGACAATTTTTTATATTTTTTTCATCTGAGTCAAAAGCAATACCAACTAAAATAATTTGTCGATCATCTGCTAAGTACTTTTGAAAATATTTCTTTTTTATAATTTGTTCTAAAGCAATTTTGCTATCCGAAAGTTTAAATTCAAATAAGTAGATAAATTTTGAAGTCATAGCTACGCAGTCAATACGGCCAATGTTTGTCTCAATTTCAGATATTACAGATATTCCAATTAAATCTAATATTACTTGTATAAAAGCATGAAAATATCCCTCTTTAGCTTTAATATCATAGCTTATACCTGCGAAAATTGAAATTAATACATTTATAAATGTATCCATTTCATAATTTTCTAAAGCTTTTTTTAATTTTATAAGCTTGTCTGAACCTGATAAAGAAATACTTTTTTCAGTTTCATTTGTAATAACACCTCCTAGAAATTTATATTTTGCAACTAGGAAATCAGTATAATCAAGATTTGCTTTAAATTCAGCAATTTGAGCTACTATCTCATTGTTGTTTGTCATGTCAAGAATTGAGGAACTAATAAAATAAGGATTATGGCTTTTTTCTTCAATATTTATTCCTTTAATACCATATGGAATAATTCCTAATAATTTTTTTGTCTCAATCTTAATTTCTCTTTTCTTTGGATGTTTTTCAAAATAAAATTCTTCCTCTTTATAATATGATGTTTTTAAGTCAGGAATACCATTTAAAAAACTCAACCAATCACCACCTAATTTATAATTATGTTCTAATAAATTAAATATTTTTTTATTAAATATTGAACCTTTTATAAATAGTATTTGAATACTAAAAATACCCAAACATAATTCTGTTGCATATTTTTTATCTCTTGCTTCCTGATATAACTTATCAAACATTGAATCCAATCTTTTGTATTCGTTTTGATAATTTGTTTTATAAATATTTTCGAAATATTCATTTGTCATTTTGCATGTATTGTTTTATTGTAAATACTAATTGTTAAGGAAATTATTAACATTGCTGCTAACAATTGTATAAACGCAATTGCGTTTATTTCGTCTTTATCTGTAATTAATAATATATTTGTAACTTGCTTATTATCAATATAAAAATCGTTTATAACCGTTTATTGTCGTTTAATAATTATATGGTTTATTAAAGCAAATATACAGTATTTTAATGTTTCTTAAAATTTATTTTACGAGCATCATCTCGTCAATTAAATTTTTTGCACCTGCAAATTTGTCAATAATAAAGAGCACATAACGAATATCAACCGAAATTGTTCGTTGCAATGCCGGTTCAAAGGCAATATCGCCACTCATGGCTTCCCAGTTGCCATCGAAAGCCAATCCAATGAGCTCGCCTTTGGCATTTAAAACAGGGCTGCCGCTGTTTCCACCGGTAATATCGGTATTACTTAAAAAGCAGGTTTTCATAATTCCGTTATCGCCATATTGTCCGTAATCTTTATTTTTCCACAACTCTTTTAACCGTGCAGGAACTGTAAATTCCTCAACCGAATTATCTTCTTTTTGCATTACACCATCAAGGGTAGTATATAAGTCATAATCAACAGCATCGCCGGGCGAATAGGGGAGTGCATTACCATAAGTCAGTCGCATTGTAGAGTTTGCATCGGGATAAAAAACTTGTTCACTTTCCATTTCTCTTAAACCTTCAATAAATAAACGGTAAGCTTTATCTAATTCTGCCTGTTGTTGCTCATAAATAGAATTAAATTTTTTATAAACCCCGTAAATTGAGTACATTGTTTTAAAAATAAGGTCTCTATCTAATTTCTTATATGTAGGATTTTCAATATAAGACAGCACCGAAGTTTTATCAGCAAATATCGAAGTTCCATAAGCATCTTTAGCGAAATTCTCAAAGTTTCCTTTGTAATGTTTTTTCACTTCATTAAAAATAGTCGGATGCTCGTCGGGGTTTATATTATCGTTGAACATTTTTAAAAGTTCCGAAAAAAGTTTTTTATCGGTTTCTAAATTAAAATCTTTGTAAAATGTTAAAGTTTGAGCAATTAAATTTGAAATAATTTTATTTTTATCATCTTGTTTAACGGTATCCTTTTCTAAAATTTTATATAATGGGATAAATTTACTTGAAAACGAAACAGCATCTATTCCACGCATGCCAGCTTCGTTAATATATGTTTTAAGTAAATCGTAATCTTTGAGCAGGTTCTGATTTTTTTCTAAATTTGTTAAAACCTGCCCGTATTTATTCTGACGTTCAGGTGCCTTATTTACCCAATTTTCAAATTTTTGCTCAATAGCTTTTTTTGTGTCGTAAACTTTTAAACGTTTGAGTCCTTTTGTCTGACCAATAAAATATTTCCAGTAATTAGCTGTTTGTGCGTATTTTGCAGCATATTGGATTTGTACTTCTTTGCTTTTAGCCATATCTTCACGCATAATAGCAAGTTTTTTATCGCGAATTTTCACAACAGCAGGATTGGTACAATTAATGGCTTCGCTAACACCCCACGATGACATATAACGATTTGTTCTTCCCGAATATCCCAATATCATTGTAAAATCGCCTTCGTTAACTCCAGCTATTGAAACAGGCAGTGAATGTTTCGGAACAAAAGGCACATTTTGAGCGGAATATTCGGCAGGTTTCCCATCGGGCGACATATAAATTCTAAATACCGAGAAATCACAGGTATGCCGGGGCCACATCCAGTTATCGGTGTCGCCGCCAAATTTTCCAATTGAGTTTGGAGGTGTTCCAACTAATCTCACATCTTTATATATCTCATAAACAAGCAAATAAAATTCGTTACCATCAAAAAAGTTTTTAACCTGAGCTATATAGCCAGTTCCTGTTGATGCTTCTTTTTCGATTTTTTTTGAAATTTCTTTAATTTTATTGTTACGTTCGCTTTCTGTCATATTTTCGTTTAGTTCCTTTTTTACCTGAGATGTAACATCTTCAATTCTGATTAAAAATTTAACAGTTAAACCCGGATTTGATAACTCGTCTTTTTGGTTATAAGCCCAAAATCCATCTGAAAGATAATCATGCTCAACTGAGCTTTGTTGCTGAATATAACTATATCCGCAGTGGTGATTTGTTAAAACAAGCCCCTGTTTTGAAACTACTTCGCCGGTGCACCCATTTCCAAACTGAATTATAGCATCTTTAAGGCAGGCATGATTTAAGTTGTAAATATCATCAACAGAGAGTTTTAGACCAGCTTTTTTTATGTCGTCATATTTTTTATTGAGCATTGTTAAAAGCCACATTCCCTCGTCGGCTACCGAAAACAAAAAAGAAAATAATAAAACTATTATTAAACTAAATTTGCGTATCATAAAATTAAATATTTATTATAAAATGTAAAGTTAAAAAATATAGAATATAAAAATTTAAAATAATAACACATATTTTTTAATTTTGCACAAAACATTTTTATGTTTACATTTCTTTTATCAATTTTAGCTCTGTTATTAGGGTATTTTTTTTACGGTAAATTAGTTGAAAAGATATTTGGCATTGATGTAAACCGCAAAACGCCTGCCGAAACAATGACTGATGGTGTTGATTTTGTTCCATTAGGTTGGGGAAGAATATTTTTAATACAATTTTTAAATATTGCAGGATTAGGTCCTATTTTTGGAGCTATTGCAGGAGCTATGTGGGGTCCGGTAGCATTTTTGTGGATAGTTTTTGGTTGTATTTTTGGCGGTGCTGTACACGATTTTTTTTCGGGAATGATTTCGTTACGTATGGGCGGGCAAAGTGTTCCCGAAATTGTTGGAAAATATATGGGAGTTGGAGTAAAGCAATTTATGCGTGTTTTTACAATTGGAATGATGATTTTAGTTGGAGCAGTTTTTATTATGGGTCCTGCTAAAATTATTGCTGGCTTAACTCCCGATTATTTAGATGTAACTTTTTGGGCAATTGTAATTTTTGCATATTATATTTTAGCTACGCTATTGCCAATAGATAAATTAATAGGTAGAGTTTACCCATTCTTTGGATTTGCTATACTATTTATGGCATTAGGCATTACCATCCCAATGCTATATAACGGTTTGCCTATTCCCGAACTTGTACCTGCCAACATTATAAATATGAATGCCAACTCTGATGCTTTTCCAGTTTTCCCAATGTTATTTGTTACAATAGCATGTGGAGCTATTTCAGGATTTCATTCGACACAATCGCCACTTATGGCACGTTGTTTAAAAAACGAAAAATATGGACGACGTGTTTTTTATGGTGCAATGATTGCCGAAGGAATTGTTGCATTAATCTGGGCTGCCGTTGCAATGAGTTTTTTTGGAGGCGTAAAAGAATTAAATGTTGTTATGGCTGTTGAAAAAGGTAATGCAGCATGGATTGTAAATGAAATTTGTAACTCACTTCTTGGTAAGTTCGGAGCTGTTCTTGCAATTCTAGGAGTTGTTGCTGCACCAATAACTTCGGGCGACACAGCTTTTAGAAGTGCTCGTCTTATTCTTGCCGATTTTCTTAAAATTCCACAGAAAAAAATTAAAAACAGATTAATGCTTACAGTTCCTTTATTTTTTGTTGGATTTATTCTTACTCAAGTTGATTTTAGTATTATTTGGCGTTATATGGCTTGGTCAAATCAAACTCTTGCAACAATTGTGTTGTGGACAATTACTGTGTATCTTGCAGTAAATAAGAAATTTTACTGGCTCACTTTATTACCTTCAGTTTTTATGACAGCAGTTGTAACTGCATACTTATTGGTTGCTCCCGAAGGCTTTAAAATGAATGTTCAAAACGGACAAATAATTGGCATCTGTTTGTCAATTGTTACAGCTATAGTTTTTATGATATGGAATTACAGGAAACCTAAAACAATTAATAATTGAAAACATTTTTAGAATCATTTTCCGAACACATTGTTACTAATTATTCAGATGATTTCCTAAATAGTTGTGTTATTTTTCCAAGCAGGCGGTCAGGAATATTTTTTCGAAAACAACTTGCAGATAATATTAACAAAACATGCTGGTTACCCGAAATAACTACTTTAAATGAATTTATTACCGAAAATTCTGATACTCAATTAGCTGATAATCTTCAGTTAATTTATAAACTTTATAAAGTTTTTTGCTCGAAAACATCAATTAATGAGAATTTTGATGAATTTTATTTTTGGGGACAAGTAATTTTATCAGATTTTAATGACATTGATAAGGAACTTGTTGATGCCGAAAAACTTTATACAAATCTATCTGATATAAAACAAATTGACAGTACTTTTTTTGAATTAACTAAAGAACAGTTAGATGCAATAAAACAATTCTGGGGAGATGTTGATTTTAAAACAAAGTCAAGCGGAAAAGAAAAATTTATTGTTTTATGGGAAAAACTTTATCCGGTATATAAAGAATTTAACGAGCAGTTATCAAATGAAAAATATGGTTACGAAGGTAAAATATACAGGAACTTTGTTAGTGATTTGAATTTAAAATCTAAAAAATTTATTTCATATAAACATATTTTTATTGTTGGTTTTAATGCATTATCAAAAGCCGAAAAAGAACTTTTTAAATTTTTACAGAAACTTGGTAACACACAATTCTTTTGGGATTATGATAGTTTTTATTATGACGACAAAAACCATGAAGCCGGTTTTTTTATAAGAGAAATGTTACAACAATTTCCATCACCCGAAAAATTTCAATTTGAAACAGGTATAGCGTTACAAAAAAGTATTAATTTATATTCAACACAAACCATAGTTGGACAAGCTAAAATATTGCCTGAAATTTTTAAAAACTCAAACATAACTAATGAAAATACTGTTTTGGTTTTAGCCGACGAAAATATGCTTTTGCCCGTTCTTTATTCCCTGCCACAAAACATTTCAAAAATTAATGTTACAATGTCGTATCCAGTAAAAGAAACAACTTCGCTGCAATTTGTTTATTTGCTATTGGAAATGCAGGGAAACGTCAGGGAAAAATCTAATAAAATTATTTTCAATTCGAAAGATGTGTTAAGCATTTTAAGCCATAAATTTTTTAAAGACATCAATAGTGCAAAAGAACTTAAAAATGAGATAATCAAACTAAATAAGAATTATATTGAGCAAATTGTTATTAATAAAAATGATATTTTTTTTAAAGTATTTGATAAAAGTAAAACGCCCGTAACATATTGCAAATATATTTGTGATATTATTTTTGAAATTATATCAAGTAATTTGATATTAAATAACAATATTGATAATCTTGAAAAGCAAATTTTATATTCGATTTACCGGGAAACTATAAAGTTAGACGAACTAATAAATAACAATAAAATTGAGCTAACAAAACATGATACATTTGTAAAAATATTTAAACAGGTTTGCGAAAATATTAAAGTTTCGTTTAAGGGAGAACCATTAGCAGGACTGCAAATAATGGGTGTTCTCGAAACACGTTTGCTTGATTTTAAAAACATTATTTTAATATCAGCCAATGAAGGAGTAATTCCTGCTAGCAATGCAGCAATGTCTTTAATTCCTTATAATTTACGTAAAGGATTTGGTTTGCAAACACTCGAACATCAGGATGCAATTTTTGCCTATCATTTTTATCATTTGTTACAACGTTCAGTAAATGTTTTCTTTATTTATTCGAGCAGTCAAAATGATAACGGAAAATCCGAAGCCAGTAGGTTTATACATCAGTTACGTTTTAATCAGAATTTGAAAGTAAATGAATATCAGGTCAGCGATAAACCTGGAGTTTTTCAAAATAAAAACATATTAATTGAAAGAACCGAAAAAATTAATTTGAAAATTAACAAATATTTGAATAATGAATTAAAGTTATCGCCTTCATCTATAAATACATACATTAATTGTAAATTAAAATTTTATTTCAAACATATAATTAAGCTTAAAGAACCTGATGAACTTACAGAAGATATTGATGGAATAGCTTTTGGAAATGTTTTTCATAAAACTTTAGCATTATTATATCAAAAATATATTGGGCAAAATGTTACAGAAAGCATTGTTGAAAATATTAAAACCAATGAAAATATTGAAGTAACTTTAAAAAAAATATTTTCGGAAGAAATATTTAAAAATGAATTTCCAGACAATTTAAGTGGAATATATCTCCTTAATTTTCAAATATTAAAAAAATATTTAATTCGTTTGCTCGAATTTGATAAAAAAAATAGTCCCTTTAAAATTATTGGAATTGAAATGAATACAAAGTTTCCGATAAAAGCAAACAATTATGATTTAACAATAGATTGCTTTATTGACCGCTGTATCGAAAAAGAAGGGAAACTGATTGTACAGGATTTTAAAACCGGAAATATCGAAAGCAAAGTTAAAGATTTTGAAACTTTGTTTACTGCAAACTATAAATATTCGGCTATGCGACAAGTTATTATTTATGCATTATCGCTTGAAAAAACGAATGTTGTAAAACCCGAATTGCTCTCGGTGCGTAAAGTTTTAACAAATGAAAACAATAAAATATCAATTGAAAAAAATGAAATAAAAAACATTAAAGAAATTAAAAATGAGTTTGTTTCACATTTACAATTAGCATTAAATGAGTTATTCGATAAAAATATTCCATTTGCACAAACTGATAAGACCGAAAACTGCAAATATTGTGAATATAAACAAATTTGCAGACGTTAAAATTAAATTATTAATTTTGCAGTATGATTTTTGATTTTTTTTCGTATAAAGTTAAAATTCGCGATAATGAATTTATTACACCTGATGGGAAAAAATACCCAAATACTGCTGCCATTTCATTTTTCGATAAAAACCGAAAAGAATTATCTTATGTTGAGTTAGGATATACAGATGCTAACAATTTGTACGAATTAATTAAAAAAGGAGAAATAATAAATTTAGATTATTGTTATGTTGAAGAATTTTCTCTTTCAAAATATCGTCAAATAAATAATCTTGAAAAAGAAGAATTAGTTACAATTAAAGCATTTACTGCAAAAAACTCAGTGTTTGATGCAATTGAGTTAACTGATTTTTCGTTTGGAGTTTTTCAGGATGGAAATGTGAGTTTTCAAAACGCTGGTTTTATTCATGGCAGAGTAAGTTTTTCGTCTTCAGTTTTCGAAGACGGCAAAGTGAACTTTAATTCTTGTATATTTAAAAATGGGAACCTGAATTTTAACGATACTAATTTTGGTCACGGTGGAGTAAATTTAAAAAATTCTGTTATAGGAGATGGCAACAAAGACTTTCAATACGCATATTTTGGCAATGGAGATGTTTTGTTTGCTAATACAGTTTTTGGTGATGGCGATATTTCTTTTATAAATGCAAATTTTGGCAATGGCGATGTGTCGTTTAAAGTAGCAATTATTGGTAATGGCAAAATTGATTTTCATTATGCAACATTTGGTGAAGGCGATATTTCTTTCGAAAGAACTGAATTTGGTGCAGGCAGAGTTGATTTTCGAACTGTTGAATTTGGTAACGGTAAAATAAATTTTAATAGAGCCGAGTTTAAAAATGGCGATGTTTCATTTGACGAATCTGAAATGCTCGAAGGTAAACTCTCGTTTAAAAATGCAAATATCGGCGATGGCGATTTTAGTTTTCAAAACTCACAATTTCCAAAAACTGAAGTTTCGTTCGAAAAAGCACTTTTTGGAGCTGGTGTTGTTTCATTTTATAATACTAGCTTCAGTTCATTATCGCTAAAGTCTTGTCAGTTAAATAATTATTTTGATTTAAGAGTATCTGAAGCAAGTTTGCTTGATTTAAGCGATATTGTTGTTCGCGATATTATTGACCTTACTCCACACGATTCTAATGTGAAAATAAAAGAAATAAATTTTTCGGGTATGCGATTATTAGGGCGAATTTATATTGACTGGAGAGCTAATAACATAAAGCAATTAATATATTGTCAGCAAAATACATCGTTATGGATGAAAGCCGAGCAGTTTAGAACTTTAAAGCAAAACTTTAACGCCACAGGACGATATGATGATGAAGACCTTGCTTACATTGAATTTAAAAGAAATGAATCGCTTGCAATATTAAATGATGGAATAAAAGAAAATAAAAATTCTGCAATTTGGCATTATCCCGTGTATTGGTTTAAATTATGGGTTTTCGACAAAATGGGTTTATATGCAACATCACCAATGAGAGTTTTAGTTAGTGTGGTTTTTACATATTTAGCATTAGTTGTTATTCAATTTATTCTTCCGTTTATTTTTAATACTAACATTAATTGTATTGCTCAGGATGCAAGTTTGTGGACAAAATTTACTGACACAGCTTATTTTAGCGCAATTACTTATTTAACAATTGGCTATGGCGATTGTTCACCAGTTGGTGTTTTACGATTTGTTGCAGGAATTGAAGGTTTCATTGGTGTGTTTATGATGGCTTACTTTACAGTAGCATTTGCCCGAAAAGTGTTACGTTAATTTAATATTTTTATTTCATAACTAACTTCCATTGCTTTTTTATAAACGGCAGATACGCCACAATATTTTTCCTGCGATAAATCTACAGCTTTTTGTAATTTATCAAATAACAAGTTAGTACCTTTAAATTCATAAATGACATGCATTTTGTAATAATGTTTAGGATGTTCTTCGGTCATGTCGGCTTCAACATTAATATTAAATTCATCAATTTTAACTTGCATTTTATTGAGAATCGAAATTACATCCATTCCGCTACATCCAGCTATGGATGCAAGCATTAATTCCTTAGGACGCGGTCCAGAATCTTCTCCACCAAATTCGGGCATTGCATCCATTTGTATATTATGTCCATTAACATTTGCTACAAATGTCATTTTATTTTTCCACGATGTTTTAACAGAGTGTTTCATTTTAATATTTTTATTGCAAAGCTAATAAGATAATTTAAAGGTGGGTTCTAAAAATTAATAATTTCGTCATGGCAGGCTGTCATCTTGAGCTTGTCGAAAGACTGCCATCTCTTCACTCCAATTTTAAAGGAGATTACTCGCTATCGCATAGTAGCAAAAGCATTGCTTCTTTAAGAAGCAATGCTTTTATTTGAAT
>MENF01000063.1 GCA_001769035.1 Bacteroidetes bacterium GWA2_32_17 | reverse complement strand
GAGCTAAATTACCGGATTTATCCTTAGATTTGGGGGAAATTATTTTGAATGTTTCACTTATAATTGCTTTATTAATAATTTTTCAAAGATAAAGCTATATTTTTTAATTTTTTTTAGATATATTATTGTAAAATCAAAAAACTTAAAATTTACACAAGCATTATAAAAAACAATGTAACTTTCAGCGATAATTTTTTACATTTATTAGAAGTCAGTATAATTTTAAAACAATTTATTTGGAAGGATGACTAATGTGTGAATGTTGTAAGTTATTTTTATAGTTGTGTAACAATTCCGAAATTAAAGAAATCACTTTTGTTCTGTAAAAATGTATTTTCAACTTAAAAATAAAAAATCATAATAAAACAATCATTATTTAGTGTTTGTCTATAAAGCCAGTGTCTGATTCATAATGTTCGAGTTCAAGGCATTCGAAGCATTAAAAAAATAAGGAGTTTACTGTAGTAAATGACTGTTTTTTAATACGAGAATAACGCAGAAATCGGACATTATAGACAGACACTATTTAGCTTTTCTTAGTATCAATATTAAGTTCTAATATTTATGCATAAGAAACAAATACAAAAGAAAAATTTGGAAAGACATAAAAAATTTTATTATATAATAAATTGTAAAAAGATTTTCATATTTTTATAAGTTTGTTTTTAACAAAGCAACCATTAAATTGTAAACAAAGTCTTTAAAAAAAAATTATAGTAGCATGAGAACATTTGCTTTAATTGTATTATTTATATTTACATCTAATTTTATACGTGCAAGCCAAACTGATGAAACAGTTGCCAAAAGAAATTTAATTTTTGTTGAAAACATAGGACAGCTTCTTTCAACTGATTTAAAACCTGTTCCTTTTGTGAAATATTACTCGAAAACAAAAAATCTTAATTTATATTTCGCTAATAATGAGATATATTATGTTTTCGAGAAACCAATTTACAAAAAAGGAGATTTTCAAAATCCCGATGATGAATTTAGCCCTTCAAATATCGAAAAAATTGAAACAAACACAATAAAACTTAAACTAATTGGAGCTAATCCAAATGCAATAATTGAAGCATCCGATAAAACTCAATATTTCGAAAATTTTTATTTAAGTCATTGTCCCAATGGAATTTTAAATGTAAATACTTATAAAAAAATAATTGTAAAAGATGTTTATAAAGGAATAGATTGGATTTTATATTACGATAAAGAAAATAATTTGAAATACGATTTTTATGTACACGAAAATGCCGACCCACATCAAATTAAAATTGAATATAGCGGACAAGAAACTCCTTTTATAGATAATGAAGGAAATTTAATAGTAAAAAATTCTTTTGGCGAAATAAAAGAAGTTCCACCGGTTTTATATCAAAATAATCAAAGAATTGATAGTAAATGGCTCATTGCAGATGACTATATAACAATTGATTTATCGTCAGTAAACAATAATCTGCCTTTAACAATTGACCCGCAAGTTTTTTGGTCAACTTATGCAGGTGGTGGCTCAACCGACAGAATGTGTAGTGTGTTTAGCGATAACAATAATTTGTTTATTTGTGGTGGTACATATAGTAATTATTTCCCTACACAACAAATTGATGGCAGTTCTTATATTCAATCTTATGTTGGTTCGGGAGATATATTAATATTCAAGTTTGATGCTGCAAACGAACAACTTTTATATACTACATATTATGGTGGTACAGGTGACGACGCACAGGATAAAGCTATTATTAAAGGAGATAATAATTTTATTTATGTAGTAGGAATTACTCAAAGCGATGACTTTCCAACTTTAAATCCTGGTGGAACTACTTTTTATCAGGATATTTCAAACGGCTGGCAAAATGGTTATTTGTTACGTTTCGCAAAAACTAACTGCCAAAGAATATGGGCAACTTATTTTACTGAAACTATAAACAATAATAATAATACTTATATTTCTGATATTGTTATTGATGAAGGGAATTACATTTATTGTACAGGGGTTACTAATTCACCCGATTTACCAATAATTGGGGGTGATATTGCACAAGGGGTAGGTGCTTTTTATGATTGTTTTCTAGCAAAGTTCGATTATAGTGGAACTTTAGTTTGGAGTACTTATGTAGGTGGAAATAATACAGAAGCTGGTCATAGTATAACATTGTTCAATAATGCTTTATATATAATGGGGGTAACAACTTCTACAACAAATAATTTTGTTCAGAATATGGCAGGTGCATATAATCAAAACACATTAAGAGGCGCAAATGATTTGTTCATAGTATCTTACAACATCACAGACAATACAAAATTATGGGGCACATATTTCGGTGGCGATGGAGATGAAATACCAGGAGGAAATGGTATGGGAGGTTTATTAACTGCCGATAATCAAGATATGTACGCTGTGAGTGGATTAGCAAATGGAACTACTACTAATAATTTATTTTTTGTTGACCCCGGAATTGGCAATTATTTTGATGATTCACAAAATGGAGCAAACGATATATTATTGTTAAAATGGAATACCCAAAATCAATTAGAGTGGAGTACTTTGTTTGGTGGTAATGGCAACGAAAGAGTTGATAAAATAACATTGGATAATTATCGTATTTGGTTAAGTGGTTACACTTTTTCCTCTCAAGCAACATTCCCTTATTTAAACCCAAATGATGGTTCATATTTTAACAATACCTCTACTGGTTCGGGAATGCTAGCTCAGTTTACAAAAAATGGAATATTACAATGGGCAAGTAAATGGCCATCATCAGTAGTTAGAGGTGTTTTTGCAGATAATAATTGGCTTTGGGCTTGTGGCGATATGACTTCAAGCATTCTTTATACAGTTGACCCAGGCGCACCTGCATATTTTGATGGAACTATTGCAACTTCACCAGACGGTTTTTTTGCTAAGTTTGATAAATGTGTGAAACCTCCAATTAGTATAACTCCATCTTCTGTAACAATTTGTTTAAATGATACTGCAATACTCGTTGCTTCAAGTACCTGGGAACCTTATATAAATCCCACATACGTTTGGGCATTACCAAATATAACTAATGATTCTATATTTGTTGCACCTAATGTAAATACTACATATACGGTTACAGGTACTGATTATATGGGATGTGTAAATACCGCAAATGCTACTGTTAATATTAATCCGTTACCGCAATTAACAATTACACAGCCAACTGCAATTTGTTTGCTCGATTCTGTTACATTCGTTGTAAATAGCGATTTACCTGCTACATATTTATGGACTCCAACAAATACAACTGATTCAACATTAACAGTAAGTCCAACTGTACCAAATCAGCTTTACACGTATAATGTTGTAGTAACCGACACGGTTAACGGTTGTAAAAACGATACATTAACAGCAGTTTATGTTAACCCGTTACCTCAATTAACAATAACACAGCCATCTGCAATTTGTTTATTAGATTCGATAACTCTTATTGTAAATAGCGATTTACCATCTACGTATTTGTGGATACCATCAAACACATTCGATTCAACATTAACAGTAAGCCCTGCTCCGCCAAGTCAGCTTTATACGTATAATGTTGTAGTAACCGACACAACTAATGGTTGTGTAAAAGATACTTCAACTACTGTATATGTAAATCCGTTACCGCAATTAACAATTACACAGCCAACTGCAATTTGTTTGCTCGATTCTATTACTTTCATTGTAAATAGCGATTTACCTGCTACGTACTTATGGACACCAACAAATACAACCGATTCAACATTAACAGTAAGCCCTGCTCCATCAGGTCAGCTTTATACGTATAATGTTGTAGTAACAGATACAGTAAACGGTTGTAAAAACGATACATTAACAGCAGTTTACGTTAATCCGTTACCGCAATTAACAATTACACAGCCAACGGCAATATGTTTATTAGATTCTGTTACATTCGTTGTAAACAGCGATTTACCTGCTACGTACTTATGGACACCAACAAATACAACCGATTCAACATTAACAGTAAGCCCTGCTCCACCAGGTCAGCTTTATACGTATAATGTTTTAGTAACCGACACAGTAAACGGTTGTAAAAACGATACATTAACAGCGGTTTATATAAACCCTTTACCACAATTTACAATTACTCCTTCTACTTCAATTTGTTATGGAGATTCTATAACTATAAGTGCAACTACCGATTTACCCTCAGATATTTATTGGTACACACCCGATACTATTCATAATTCAACAGTTACTTTATATCCCGACTCAACCGGATATACTTATACTTATGTTTCTTATGCCATAGATAGCGTAAATGGATGCAAAAATTTTGATACAATGACTGTTTTTATAATGCCAAAACCAATATTGACCATATCTCCGGCATATTTTATGTGTCCTTATGAAACAATTAATGTTAGTGTGCTAAGTTCCATTCCCGTAACATATTTGTGGACGCCTGGAAATATAACAGATTCTTCATTTTTGTTTCACCCGGTTGTTTCTGATACTACATATTTTTATACAGTAATTGGAACATCGGCAGATGGTTGTAAAGACACAACAAGTACAGTAATTTTAATTTATCCTGAAATTAATGTTTCTATAACTCCGGTTAATCCTGCAATTTGTTTAAATGATAGCATAACTTTAACCGGACACGGTGCTATAACATATAACTGGTATAATCCAAATATTTTTTCAACTGATTCGATTGTAACATTATCACCCGATTCTACTACAATCTATAATCTTATTGGAACTTCAATTTATCAATGTAAGGATACCATAAATACAACGCTTATTGTATATCCATTGCCTACTTTTAATGTTGCCGGTTACAAACCACTTTGTAAAGGTGATGTTACCAGTCCTTATGTTATAAATCAGTTTGATACAACTGCATCGTATTTATGGTTACCCGTTAACTTAACAGGCAGTTCGGTAACCTTATCACCGCAAGATACAACTACCTATAATGTAATAAGTACAGATACCAATTCGTGCCATTACACAGTAACTTTCACAATTACTGTTGACACATTACCAATTGCTCATATTACAGGAATTAGTCCAATTTGTTATGGGGAAACAATTAATTTGGAAGCATCTGGTGGAACAAGTTTTTTATGGACGCCTGGTAATATTACAACGCAAATTTTAACTGATACACCTGATTCAGCATCAATATATTTATATACTTTAATCGCACAATCTACAATTTGCTTTGATACAACAACGTTCAGTTTATTGGTAAATACTAAACCAGTCTTAACGCTTACAAGTGATACAACACTAATAATCGGACAAAATGTTCAATTAAATGTTTCCGGTGCAAATATTTATGATTGGAGTCCAATAAATGATTTATCCTGTATTGATTGTACTTCGCCATTAGTTCAGCCAAATTACACTATTGAGTATTGTGTTATTGGCACAAATACATTTAATTGTAGCGATACAGCTTGTGTAAATATTACAGTTGATAAAGAATGTGGAGAAGTGTTTGTTCCTTCGGGTTTTAGTCCAAATAATGATGGCGAAAATGAGGTGCTCTATGTTTACGGAAAATGTGTTAAATCAATGGAGTTTAAAATATTTAACCGATGGGGTGAAAGAGTTTTTGAAACTACCGATCCCGATATTGGTTGGGATGGAAGTTTTAGAAGTAAACCATTAGATACCGATGTTTTTGTTTATTACTTAAAAACAGTTTACTTTAATAATGTGAAAGCAGAAACAAAGGGAAATATAACATTGATGAGATAAAAAAAACAATAGTCACTCAATAGTCAAACAATAGCCATTCAATTGTATAACTAAATATAACAATTGAATGACAACTGAATGACAATAATAAATTGTAAAATGAACAATAAACTTTTTTAAACTTTTTTGAACATAGAACAATGAACATTTTTAAACATTTTTTGAACTTTTTTGAACATATAACAATGAATGATAATTGTATGACAATAAACAATTTAAAATTTAAAACAATGAACAATTTACGATTAATGATTTATAATGTTCGATTTAAAACTATTTTAGTAATTGCATTTTTAACTGCACCATTATTTATGTTTGGGCAAGATTTTTTCTTTTCGCAATCAAACGAAGCACCACTATTATTAAACCCTGCAAACGCAGGAGCACAGTACGATATGCGGGCTACAGTGAATTATCGTTTGCAATGGCGTAGTGTTACAACACCGTTCAGAACAATAGCAGGAGGGTTCGATTATAGATTTTTATCAAACGGAAATAGCGGTTCTTCTTTAGGAACAGGATTAAGTATAACAAATGATATGGCAGGTGATGGACGACTTTCTACAACACAAATAACATTGTGCCTTGCCGGAAAAGTTATTCTCTCAAAAAATCAATCACTTTCAGCAGGGCTATCGGGTGGTTTTGTTCAGAGAAAAATAAATGTAAACGATTTAACATGGGGAAATCAGTACAACGGATTAGTTTACGACCCCAATAGACCATCACGAGAAAATTTTTCGAACGAGAGTTTTTTTAACGGCGATTTTGGTACTGGTATTCAATGGAGTTACGGAAAAGGACAACGTACATTATCATCAAACGACCAGTTTGGAGCACAAGCCGGAATTTCAGTTTCGCATGTAAATAGCCCAAGAACAGGGTTTTATCGGGTAGCAGACAAACGTTCACTTCGATATTTATTCCATTTAGCTGGTTCTTATGGAATTGAAAACACAAACATGCAACTTTCGCCATTGTTTATTTATCAAATGCAAGGACCATCAAAAATGTTTTATGTAGGTACTTTTATTAAGTATAAATTACAGGAGTCGTCGAAATATACTGATTATCTTTTATCGCGAACAATTAGCCTTGGCGGCTTTTTGCGAGGGAGCGATGCGGTAGTTATTGCTGCACAAACCGAGCTCGGACAATTTGCATTTGGTATAAGCTACGATATTAATATTTCGTCATTGGCAAATGTTAGTTACGGAAGAGGAGGCTTTGAAATATCATTAAGATATTTACCTGTAAGAAGTTCGAGTTCGAGTAGGTTGTTGTAGATAATTTTTTTTGTAACTAGTATCTAACTGCATAAATAATCTTTATTATTAAAACATATAACACTTAACAAAAAATGATAAATTTTTAAGTATGTCTAAAGGAATTGAAAAAAACAAAAACTCAAATTATGACCACTTAAAGTATAGCAGAAAACCACTTGTTAATGACATAACAAAAGTTGATAAAGCAATAACTGAATGTAAAGAGTTGATTTCAATTTATGTGAAAAGCATAGAAACTGCACGTAAAAACAAATCATGGAAAAACACTTAGTCATTTCTTGTTTTATGTTATTTATTTTTAATATAGATAACTATTACAAGTTAACACTAGTGTCTGTCTGTAAAGTCGGTGTTTGAACCAGAACTTAGCGAAGCGATCTCACTGCCTGCTCCGCTTAAGCGGAGAACACCTTAAAAAAACAATATATATGTGTTAATGTTCAATCCAACAGAGAGCTGATAGCCAAAATATCTGTTAATATGCTAACAATAAGAGAATTTTATAGAGAATTGAATATTTTTGAATAATTAGAAATTAAAGTCATATACTGAAAACGGGACAAATTTTAACATTTCATCCCGCACAAGCGCATCCGCGTCAAGCTAATAACAGAAATATTTGGGCTAAAGCCCTTATCAGTATTGTTTCATACCCCGACATAAATGTCGGGTCAATAAATATCGGGGGTACAGATTTGACAACTTTTTAAAAGTTGTCAAATCTAAAAAACGACATTGTTATAGATAAGCAAAGATATCAATGTAAAGAATACTTCGTGACTCTTGACAAACAAGTGTTTCATGCAATAATTTATTTTTATAGCTTGACGCACATGCGCACAAGCGGGACAAAATGGCATAGAGGTATTAAGGTATAGCCCAAAATCTCAAATTCCAAACTCCAAATCCCAAGATGGCTCGTAGCGTAAATCTTGGTTCTTGAAATTTGGGGCTTGGATTCTTGAAATTTGGGTTCTGCGGGTTATACCCTATACCTAAGCTGTTAAAAATTTAAGTTTTTCCAAAAAAAGCTCCCCCAGTTTTTATTTTAGCCAGTACA
>MENF01000062.1:1035-7948 GCA_001769035.1 Bacteroidetes bacterium GWA2_32_17 | reverse complement strand
GGCCGTTCATATTTATTAAACTAAATTGGTCTAAATGTTCGTGGCCTGTATAGCCACGGTCAATAAGGGTGGGTAAGTTATTTGTATAAAGCCAAGTATTCGGGTCTCTTCTTCTTCCCCAAGCATCGTAGTTATATTCTTCGGCAATAGTTCCGTTTTGGTTTACCAAGGCAAAAATAGAACCTAAATGGTCTTTGCAAACATAATTTAGAGCATCTGCACCGCCTACAGTGCGGTAAATTGCTACCAAACCATCGGGGCTGTTAATGTAGTTCCATTCGCGGGTTTGTCCTGAAATAAGTTCTTTTTCGTAGTTTTGGGCAAAGTATTTTTGTTTAATTAATTGATTGTTACTACTATTGTAAAGTTTTGTGATAATACGCGAATCATCTGGTCCATAAGTAAATTTTAATTTATTTATATCTTCGTTTATTTCTGATACTCTATTAAAGGAGTTGTATGTAATAACCTGTGGCAAAGTGGAAATATTTTGAGGTCCGGTAATAGATGTTACTGCATGTATTTGTGTTGGGTCATAAGAATAAGTACCAGCATCAGTTTTTGAATTAATATTACCGTTAGATTCATAATTAGTGAAATAAAGTTGTTGTCCGGTAACTTGCATTGATTGTAACCTGTCGAGATTATCGTAAGGAACCACATTAAAGTTTTCAGTCAAATTTTTAATATTATCAGTTCTGCTCATAAGATTTCCTGTACCGGTATTAAAGTTAAAATCTAAATTTTGAACAGTACCTGTTGTTATATTTTCCAGAAATCCAAATGTGTCATAAGTTTTTGTGGTATAAAAATGATTATTATTCAGGTAGCTTGTAATTTGTCCCATTGCATTAACATTTTCGAGTTTCCAGATACTGTTTAGATATTGTCCGCCTTTGATTTCTTTTAAAAAACCATTACCGTCATATTCCTGTATTACAGAAAAATTTGAAGGATAAATTATTTTAGAGATATTTCCAAAGTTATCATATTGGTAATTAGTTGTAAAAGTCTGCCCCAAATAACTTTCATTAATTTGTTTTAAACGGCTCATTGCATCGTATTTATATGACTTACTCGCACCGTTAGGTCCGGTAATTGAAGCAATAAGCCCTTTACCGTTGGTTTCGGTATCGTAAATATATGTATAAGTGCCATCGAGTCCTATTTTAGTGGTTTGTCTGCCTAAAATGTCATAAGTCATATCAAAACGATTAGTATTAGCATCAATTTGGTATTCGAGTTCGCCATACGCATTATAATGATATTGTGTAGTACCAGAATTTGGTTCTTGCAGAGATGTTTGTTGACCATACGAATCATATTCCATAGTTGTTGTTGCTCCATTTGAAGTAACTGTATGAGGAAGACCGGAACTGAAATAAGTAAAATTTATAGTACCTCCTGCATCGGTAGCAGAAATAACATTACCTGCCGCATTAAATGTTTTTGAAAATAATTTGTCCGGATTACCTGAAGAACTAATCGTAGTTTCTATTGTGTTGCCTGAATAATTATAATGAGTTGTGTTTGTAGGTTTAAACTCATTTTTTATTCTTCCTTCATTGTAATATTCATAAGAAGTCAATATAGGTGTAGTTCCTTCAAAATAGGGTAATGATTTACCAATAACTTGTCCGATATTATTATATTCGGTTTTAACAAACACTTTATTGCCATTAAAACTGGTACTTTCAGACAATATTTCTCTACTTAAACGGTCAAAATATGTTTTAATGTATGGCGAATTTGTAGCAGTAGCTTCCGAATAATATAAAGCATCGGGTATTAGCAGTTCGGTAATGAAATGTGATGAAATATTAGTTTCATTTCCTTCTGGTGAAATGATTCTTTTAAGGGTACCAAAATTATCGTATTCGTAACTTGTTGATTGTCCGTTAATATCAGTTACATGTGTTTTTGTAAGCATTACCGGGTCGTATTCAGAAGTAATAATATAATTTGCAGGATTTGTTTCTTTAATAACAAATCGTCCTGTGATATCATATTCAAACCGCGAAATTTTATTTTGCAAACCTGTTGAAGAAACGGTTACTTTTTGTGGTAAACCAAAATTATTATATTCTTCGTAAGTAGTTATAACATCATTTTTATAATGATGAGATAATGCACCTGTTGAAGGTAAATAATCAAATGTTTCGGTTTGTGTAAATGGTGGTGGTGATGGGACTTCACTATAATATGTTGTTGCAATATTTGAAGTAGAAATTTTATAAGGAATAGTTAATCCTGCTTCATCATAAGTATAGTTGGCAACAGTTTGTACATCAATTCCTGAATTAGTACCAATTTCAATAATTTGTTTTTCGAGGTTTCCATCATAATTTAATGTATTAAATGTAGATTTTTGATTACCAGTTAAGTAGTCATAATCATGTGATTCTGTAATATAAGGAAATATTATATGGTTTATAATATCTTTAATATAATAATAAAAAGTATTTTTAGAAATAGGTATTCCAGATAAAATATCAATTTTTTCAGAATTATAAGGAAATAGCATTGAGTTATTGTTGTAGGAATTAAAATTTGAAACAACTATTTTATTTAAAGCAGATGATTGACTTAAAAATTGCATAAATCCTAAAAATGCTTTTTTCTCTTTACAATAATTGGCTCCTTTATAAGTAAAAAGAGTAGTATTGTAATCGTTTTCTGGGTTATTGCTTATTGCATTAGAAGTGTGTGACTCAGAAACAACCCAAAATGGAAACTGATAAAAGCATTGTGAAACACTTTCAATATCGAAACACTTTTCATAAACGTTATTATCTGTAATAGGTTTATATATAAATTCAACTTTATTATTAAAGCCATCAATTATTTTTGAAACAAAGTTTTGTGTGCTTTTAATATTAAAATAATATATATTATTGTTAATATTAGTATAAACTCTATTTAGTAAATCATAGTTACCATCTCCATTAAAATCGCCAATTATTAAGCCAGTGCCAGAATTAACGAAATTATTATCTTGATATTGTTCATGTTTGAAACTATTAATACCTCTTGAATAATATAGATTACCAGTTAAACCAGAAGAAGTAGGTGTAATAAAAGCAACATCACTTTTTTTATCGCCATTAAAATCAGCTACACTAAATAGTGTTGTGCTATAAGATTGATAAGGAAAGGTACTTTCTTGAAAACCTGAACTACTACCTTTGGAATAAGCAATATACCATTGATTTGGGTTATTATCCGGAACATTAAAAAACAAATCTGTTTTACCATCACCATTAAAGTCCCCTACATTTGCAATATCGTGCCACTCTGTTGGAAATCCCGAATAATAAATTGGTGTAAAGGGCATTTTACCACTAATAAGGGTCCCCCCGAATTCTAATATATCACAAGAAAATCCTATTTGTTGTGCTACGAAATCATTGTAAACAATCATTAATTCTTGTTTCCCATCACCGTTATAATCAATGGGAATAATTTTTTGATTGTCTTCAACAATAGCACCAGGCCAAAAATATGTAAAATCATCATTAATGCGATATGAAGTACCTTTCGAAGGAAAATAAATAGTTGCCATAAAAAAAGTACCATTACTTAAAAAAGTAATAAAGTCCACATTTCCATCACCATCAAAATCACCTTCTGTTAGAAAATTACCATTAGGTGAAATTTTATTAAATGAACTTGTGCTTGTATTCATTGCAACATTTTGAACAACAAATCCTTGACCTGTTTTATATTCATAAATTTTAAAATCAGTTACTTCTAAAACTCCACCTACAAGGTTTCTATTAACAGCAAGTAAATCATCTGCTCCGTCACCATCAAAATCGCTTGAGAAAAATCCCATATAATCGGCACCATTTTTAGGAGTAGGTTTTTCTCTTGGGGATACCCAGTTGTAATCGTCACCATTGTGAGTAATATCGATATAAGTAATATATGCAAAATCCACTTGTTCAGAATTTCTTGTATATAAATTTAATGTTTTGTGAAATTTACCATTTCCATTATTAATATAATCAAAATCAGCTCTGATAATATCCGATTTACCATCACCATTAAAATCTCCAGAAAAATACTCACTAGCAGACGACATAGTATGAGGGGGATCGGGCATTGAAGAAGGGTAATTGTGAAATGGAGCATCATTTGAGCCATAATTTATTATAGTTGAATTTAGCTTATTTCCTGTTTTATCGCTAACTTCTATTTTGTATAATTTAGAGAACAATTGGTCATTTTGGTATATAAAGTTATATTTCTTAACGGTTGAATTATTTGATTTAACAACTATTTCTCTTAATATTTTTTTGATGTTCACATAACTTCCAGAATGATAAAGTACATTTGCATCAATTGTTCTGTTGTCATAATGAAAAGTAATGGAATTATAAGGCGCTAAATTTTCAACAGTATTTCCAGTATATACAATTTCTTTAATAACACATTCTGAATCTTCATTTTTATAGATAAAACCAATATAATTATGGAATCTATCAGTTATTTTATTAATATTCCATCCCACAATTGTTTGGCTTCCTGTCATAAACACTTTGGAATCTGGTGTATTTCCAAATTCTAAAATTAAACCATCTTTTGTGATTAAAATAAAGTATGATGGTCCATTACCAGTTTGCCCATACGAAGTAATTTCACTATAGTCATAAATTTCAGTGGAATATTTGGCATTATTATAACCATAGTTACCAGATAATAATATCAGCCTACTTCCATTTAAGGCAAATTTATCTGAGTAACTAAAATTTACACCTTGAACTTTATTGTCAAAATAATTATTCTGTGGTGTTCTAGTTATAGATGAAAGACCTGTTAAATTCCAACCTAACCCCAATATTCCGTTTCCGCTCTGGCTGTTATAAACAACTGATAAATTTTGCTGCATACCAGCAGTCCCAGTAGCAATATCAATTGGTATCGAATAAGTTGCAGCACCTGTAGGGCTTACATCAAATTGACTAGGAACTGTCCCTACAGTTAAAGATAAGTCAAGATCTCTTTCATCTTGTGATACAGGTGGTGTTTGATATACGACATCATTAACAATATTCTCATCTGTTTTGCCTAACCATTGAGTTGTACTTGTTGGTATAAATTTAAAACCCGGAAGTAATGATACATTATCACGGGCAATTCGTTGTGGTGAAGAACCACTTTCATCTGAACTAGTAGTAATTGAATTTGGATAAGTTTGAGAGTAAACTTTAAATAACTCAACTAAAACAAGTATTAAAATTATTAGCAGTGCTTTATATTGGCTTTTCATAATATTAGCTTTTTTTGTTCAGAAATTAATTTAATTATTTTTGTAAATCGCTTTTTAACTTTGTTATTTCTTCTTTAAGTAAATTGTTCTCTTTTTTAAGCTGTATAACATATAATGAAATTTCCTCGATTTTCTGCAATAGTTTTATCTGGAAATTACCAATATTCATTGATTTCCCTTTCATTTCTTCGGCAGAGGGTATATCGGGTAAATGTTTACAGCTATCAATATAATTTTCTAATTCATTTAAAGGCATTAGTTTATAATCATTATTATAAACAAAATCGGCAGTTACATCCTGTAAAATTTCAACTTTTTGAGCCCAGATATTACCATCTACTTTTAATTCAGCAGTATTAGGAGTTGCTCCCTCAAAAAAGAATTGATTAAAATCATGGAATTTCATTCCTTTTCCCCAAACACCTTGTATATAATGGTTACCATCACCAATTGTTAGTTGAGCATAATCACCTTCAGAATTCCATTCACCGGGTTCTAAAAAGAGTAAATCATCTTGATTTGTCGTTCCTTTAATATGTAGCTTATTGCTTGGTGAATTTGTTCCAATCCCAACATTTCCATCTGAATTGACCACTAATCCAATATCTCCACCAACATTTTGTGTTTTCAAAGCAGGAACCCCACTGCTTGTTCCATCAGCAATTATCAGCAATCCTTTACCACCACCACCGTTGTTGTATATTTCGGCTGCCCAATCTGTATTTGATGATTGCTGAACCTTAAACAGAGCATCCTGGCTTCCGGGAAAGGAAGTTGAGGGATAGCCTTGTTTTCTTATATGAAGGAGCGATTGCGGGTCCGATGTTCCTATTCCAACATTTCCATCGGCTTTTATTATAAATTTATGTTGCCAATTGCTATTGTTGTAATTATAAAAATTAAAATCACCAGTATTCCCATAACTAATAAATGTCATTTCTCCTTTTCTATTTGGGTCTGCATTATCTATTCCATACATCTCAATGCAAGGTCCGTTGCTTGAAGAAGTATTTTGTAAAATTGAAAAACAATTACCTGCATATCCGTTAAGGATATTATATCCTGCCATATTTAAGTTAGTAGTTGCCGTATGGCTTCCCAAATTATCGCCCAAAGATGAAATACTTTTTTTACCAATTTTTCCTGTTCCATCATCAACAATAACATTTGTTGCAGAAGAATATTCAGGAAGGTTTCCAATTTTTAAATCACCGGCAATTTCGAGTTTTGCACCCGGTGTAGGAGTTCCAATACCAACATTTCCATTGCAAAGTATTTTCATTATGTTATTATCATATAAGCTGTTAAATAAAATATATCCTTGTGGAGTATCATTATTTATATTAAATATCATGCTGTTTTCGTCTCCCGAAACACGAAAAACTGCATTTCCTGGTTGTGAATTAGGTGCAAAATCCCATGCACTTTTTGCTATTCCTATTTCTAATTTACCCTCATCATTTTGTAATTGAAAATTAATTGGATTTGCGTATTGTGCATTTCCAATATGGAATTTAGCATCAGGTGCAGTATTTCCAATCCCACAATCACCGTTTTCCTTAAAAGTCATTACAGTACCGTTTATATTATTTGATATAAACATTTTTTGCTGAAACCCGCTTACAGTGTAATCCCAAGAAA
>MENF01000062.1:0-1026 GCA_001769035.1 Bacteroidetes bacterium GWA2_32_17 | reverse complement strand
AAATCTGTAATCCCTTTAATATGTATATTTGCTTGCGGGTTATCTGTGCCTATTCCTGCTTTGCCTGTCTTTGTTAATGTTAAAAGTGGTAAATTATAATCGGGTGTATTAAATAACAATTTGCCGTTGATTGCTTCCATATCCCATGTTGTAGGTGGAATACCCACACCACCATAAACCCATTGAAGTCGTATTGTTGCACCTTCAGCATTATTATCGTTAAAAATATGAAGTTTTTTTAGAGGAGCTGTAGTTCCAATACCAACATTACCGCTGTTTACTCCACTATTTAAAATCGTATTCTGATTTTGATGCGGATTACTCTGTATATATAAATCTCCGCTTAAATGTGTAGTATAAATATGATTTTGAAGGGTAGCATCACCTTCAAGTCCACCACCTATCACTATTGAATTACCTACCTTTATTTTATTCACCACATGCAAACTATCAAAACTCGTTTGCCCTGTAACATTCATATTTAAAGCATTAATGGTATTTGTTGTAACATTCCCGCTCACATTCACACTCCCCTGCAGGTTTGTGTTTCCTATAACGGTTAATTTATCTTTTGCTTGTCCTGGCAAAGGTATTATCGCAGGATCCGCTGGTCCTATAACCACCTGTCCGGCTTCTTCTTTTTGCAGTACAAGAGTAATTGCGGTATCTTTTGTTGAGACTTCTGCATAACTGTTAATGTCTTCTTTTGCAATTTTCAATGAATTATTTACTGTTAATTGTTTTTTAGCATGAAGCGTATCGGTTGTAAAAGTTCCGTCTGTAATTGTTAGCTGCGATGTTTGAATGCTGTTTGATGTTATAGCATCGGAAGAAATATTTCCGCTTGCTGCAATATTGCCCTGTACATCAAATAGTCCTTGCCCACCAACTGAAGGTTTAATCCTTACTGTATCGGCACTCATAGAAATTGCTTTTGCTTCCGATTTCAGTACCATTTCATTTGGTGTAGAAATAGAATCTCTGATTGGAGTTGGCGGCGGCTCAATATCTCCTCCATTACTGAAC
>MENF01000061.1 GCA_001769035.1 Bacteroidetes bacterium GWA2_32_17 | reverse complement strand
GCATTGCGAGCTTTGCGTGACATAATATTTGAGAGAAGAACTTGTATGTTAAATAAAAAATCAAATTAACTTTGACACTGATTAGTTACCTTGCTTTCTAACAAATATCCTTTGATTTAATTATTCAAATTTAACTTTTTAATAAATAATTTTAATAACATCTTTTTTATATTAAAAAACAAAATATATAATATATTCACATATTATAATTATTCCATACTTATTGCTATAACTATAAATAATTAAACTTACTTGAATAAAATTTTAAATAAATATGTCATGCTGTTGTTTAGCACATATATAATTGTTTATAGTATTGTATATACTAACAATATTAATAATATTAATAGTACATTTATTTTATTAATTTATATATAAAAAAAATAAATATGTTATTAAACAAATATAGTTGATTTTAAATAAAAAAATATTATATAATATACTAAATATTAGAGCATTAAAGAATGTAAAAAATAAATATGCTATATAACAATTATTATGATGATTGTTAAACATACTTTTTTAATTTATTAGTTAAGAATTTTGTATTTAACTAATTTAATAAATAATATTATGGAAGAAAAAAAGACTATAACAAGAAAAGAATTTTTAGCAAACTCATCAAAAATTGCACTTGGTGCAGTTGTTGGTGTTGCAGGTATTAATTTGTTAACTGGCAATAAAGCTTTTGCCGAAACAAAAGAAATTCAAGCATGGCCTTATCCTTGGGCAACATTAGACCCTGTAATTGTAAGGCAAAATGCGCATGCATTATATTGGAATGGACAAGATTGTGCTTCAGGAGTATTTGGAGCATTAGTTCAAGCTTTAGATACTGCAATAGGTGCTCCTTGGACAGGTTTTCCAATTGAAGTAATGCTATTTGGAAGAGGTGGTGGAGTAAGTTGGGGTTCATTATGTGGAACTTTAAACGGTGGAGCTGCATTAATAAGTTTAGTAGTTGACAAAACCAATTCGGTTGCATTAATTAATGAACTCTGGGGCTGGTACACAACAGAAAATTTACCATCTACAGCAGGAAATTCAGCTATGTATGTTGACCACCCTGAAATTGGTGTTTTGCCGCAAAATGTAGCAGGTAGTCCATTATGCCATCCATCTGTAAGTCAATGGTGTTTTGCTAGTAGCTTTACTGTTACGTCAAACGAAAGAAAAGAAAGATGTGGAAGAATAGCTGGTGATATTGCAGCAAAAACTGTTGAAATATTAAATGCATATTTTGCATCTACATTTGTTGCCACATTTACCGACCCTGCTGGTAATGCAACTTGTATGGGTTGTCATAGTACAAATGTTATGACACACATGACATGTGCTACTTGTCATACTCAAACTGGTTATCCACATACTGCTGTTGCTGAATTAGGCGGTAGTCCATCAGGTTTTGAAATCGAAAATGCATACCCAAATCCTTTCTTCAATAGTACTAAAATTAATTTCTCGGTTCCAACTAGTAGTAAAATCAGATTAGAAATTTACGATATGAAAGGACAACTTGTAAATTCTTTAATTGATTCTGAAGTAATGAATACAGGAGTTTATGAATATGAATGGAACGGAACAAACAATTCGGGAAACGAAGTTGCAGGTGGAATTTACTTTGCCCGATTAACATCAGGTAATTTTATGAAAACTGTAAAAATTAATTTTGCTAAATAAAAATTTTATTTTTAAAATTTCTGATTTCGTTTTTCAAAGCCAGTGAGAATTTCTTGCTGGCTTTTTTTTAAATATTATAACAATATCAAAACATAACTCAATTTCCGTTATTACCATTAATAAAGACTTTTTTAATGTAATTAGTGTCTGTCTATAAAGTCGAAAAAATTTGTAAATTTATATCATATTTATAATTCAGAACTTATGGGAATAAGGTATAAAGGTATATGGTATAAGCAATTAGCCGTCATTCCATATTCCCTTATACCCTATACCTCTATACCCTATAAATTAAAAATATTGACATTATGGACAAACACTAATTAATATTTGAGAACTTTGTAATTGAATTTTTTATTTTTAAAAAATCAAATTTTAAAAAATAGAATTAACAATTAATTTTAATTATTTTAGCAATAACGACTCGTTAATCAAACTTAAAATTTAATTTTAAATTAAATTAATAACTTTCAGAATTTAAAGAAAAGTTCTAAAAAATTAAATTTGTAACATTTTTAAATGTAATTTCGTCCTAAATAAGTTTTTAATAATTAAATAATATAAATATGAAAAATTTCTTTAAGTACATGTTAGCTACAATAGTTGGTATTATTGTGGTTAACCTAATTTTCTTTTTTGTTTTTTTAATAATCGTTGCTTCTTTTTCGGGTGGAAAAGATGAAGTGAAAATTGAGTCATCGTCTATTTTACACTTAAAATTTGATTATGAAATACCAGAACGAACATCAGACAATCCACTTCAAAACTTTGATTTTAGTACGCTCAAAACAACACAGAATCTTGGCTTAAATGATATTTTGAAAAACATTAAAAAAGCTAAAGAAGACTCAAACATTAAAGGGATTTATCTTAACATGCCTAATTTAAATGCTGGTATTGCTACAATTGAGGAAATAAGGAATGCTCTTATTAATTTTCGAAAATCTAGAAAATTTATAATTGCTTATAACGAATTTTACACACAGGGTTCTTATTACTTAGCTACTTCGGCAAATAAAATTTATTTAAACCCACAGGGAATTGTCGAATTTAAAGGATTACATTCCGAAATAATGTTTTTTAAAGGAATGTTAGAAAAACTTGGAATTGAACCCGAAGTTATTCGTCATGGAAAATTTAAAAGTGCAGTTGAATCTTTTATCTTAGATAAAATGAGCCCCGAAAATCGTGAGCAAACATTGACTTATGTTGGCTCTATCTGGAATTTTTTATTACAGGGAATTTCTGAGCAACGTCATATTAGTATTGATAGCTTAAACTTTTATGCCGATAGCATGTTAGTTAGAAACGCTGAAGCTTGTTTAAAATTAAAATTTGTTGATGGATTAAAATACTACGATGAAATTATTGATGAACTAAAAACTGCGTCAGGAATTAATGTAAAAAAAGATTTAAAAATAGTTGAACTTGGCGAATATAAAAAGGTCAGAGGATTTCATAAATCAGGTAAAAAAGAAAAAGTTGCTGTAATTTATGCAAACGGACAAATAAATTCAGGAAAAGGCGATGACGAAAACATTGGTTCCGATGATTTAGCATCAACAATACGTGAAGCCAGAACAGACAGTACAATTAAAGCAGTTGTATTAAGAGTTAATAGTCCTGGGGGTAGTGCACTTGCATCTGATGTGATTTGGCGTGAAGTTGAATTAACAAAAAAAGTAAAACCTGTAATTGTAAGCATGGGAAATGTTGCAGCATCGGGCGGATATTATATTTCATGCCCTGCTGATGTAATTGTTGCAGATCATTCTACAATAACAGGTTCAATAGGTGTATTCGGTTTGTTATGGAACGGACAAAAATTCTTTAACGAGAAATTAGGAATTACAATTGATGGTGTTCAAACAAATGCAAATTCAAGTATTGGTTCAGTATTCAGAAAAATTAACCCAAACGAAAGAGCTGTAATTCAGGAAGGTGTTGAGCAAATTTACGACGTATTTCTTGGACATGTTGCCGATGGCAGAAAAATGGAAAAAGCAAATGTTGATAGTATTGGTCAAGGCAGAGTTTGGAGTGGCGTAAATGCAAAAGAAATTGGTTTAATTGATGAGTTTGGTGGATTAGAAGATGCTATAGAAATTGCAAAAAAGAAAGCAAAAATAACAACAGACATAAGAATTATTGAGATGCCCGAAAAGCTTCCATTCTTTGAACAATTAATTAAAGAAATGAAAGATAATGCATCTGTTTCTGCAATGCAAAAAGAGTTAGGTCCAGCATACAGGTATTATAAAACATTTAAAAACTTAACCGGATTAAGTGGTATTCAGGCACGAATGACTTATGATGTTTATTTGTATTAAGATTCTTAAATTAACATAAATAAAAAAGGTTCGTGAAAAACACGAACCTTTTTTGTTTATAATCCTAAATTCATCTACTTGGTCTGTGGCACACAGACAAATTTACTATATATTTATTTTTAAAGGCCTGTGGGTCACAGACCTTGGGGATGGATATTATAAAACATTTAAAAACTTAACCGGATTAAGTGGTATTCAGGCACGAATGACTTATGATGTTTATTTGAATAAAAGCAATGCTTTTGCTACAAAGAGAATAATCTCCTTTAAAATTGGTTGATATGAGATGGCAGTCTTTCGACAAGCTCAAGATTTCCACCTGAGCCACCTGCAGCTGTTCCTGCCTGGCATCCACGAATAGTCATTGTCCCTCCGCTTGAAGGTCCATCTATCGCGTACAGTTAAATTAAATAAACCTGCTGCATGAGAAACAGTAGAAGTTCCGGTAAATAACAAATTACCATTAATTTCTAATTTGGCTCCCAGGTTTGTTGTACCGATATCCATGTATCTAAACCTGTTCCCATGGTCTATACTTTCGGGGAGGAGTTCGCCATGCAATAGATGATAATATTGCTATTTTCATGATTTTACCAGCAACTTCGCCATATCGTTCCATCATAGACTTTTAATATGTTGTCAGTGCTGTCAAAATAAATATCGCCTTTTGAAGGACTTGCCGGAGCAGTTGCCCGTGGTTCAAGCCTCATAACATCGTTTACGTGAAGGACTCTTTGCGGTGTACTTGTCCCTATACCGACATAGCCCTGAAAGCCATCCCGGTCGCCGTCGATGCGCATATATTCCGTGCCGTTGATTGCCAGAATGACAGCGCCATTGTGTCCTACGTCCCACCAGTTACCTGGGGATTCGAGTCCGCTGCTGAGGATGAGGTTGCCTCCCGGTCCAAAATTCGGGCCCCCGCCGTTCACTGTAATGAATGCCCCGCTGCCGCCGCTCTGTCCGCCCGTTCCTCCGGTCAACTTCACCTTGCCGCCCGTACCATTAAAGCCGCCGGGGGCACCATAAAGTTCTACATTGTTGCCCGCTATGTTGGTGCCACTGGTGCCGGCCGTCAGCGTTACTGCGCCTCCCATAACAGTGCCACTGTTACCTCCCTGAAGCGCCAGGGTCAAGCCCGCACCGCTTGTGTAAGTCGATGCCCCAGGAGCGGTAATGTTGCCGATGTTGATCAGGTTTCCCGAAGCATCTAGCCGTGCTGTGCCTCCCGTCATAAGGCTTCCCGAGGTATTGATATTTCCGCCCTGAACGTCCAGCTTCTGGCCGGGGGCCGTTGTTCCAATACCAACATTACCCGTGGTAGTTTCAATCTGCAGCCGCACAGTATTCAGATTTGTCACATCCACTATGCGAAATCCTGTAGAAGCAAGTGATTGTTGCCCAACGAACCATTCCTGCAATGCAGTTTTAATTCCGTATCCTGTTTTAAAATTACCCCCAGTATTTTCAATCATAATCTGAAGAGGGTCGGCTGTGCCTTTTACATGTAACAACGAGGTTGGAGTAGTGGTTCCTATTCCAACATTTCCACTTTCTCCAAGTATAGTCATTAAAGAAACTAAGGTTGTGCTTGCAGTATTTTTTTTAGCAATCATATAACTTCCAGGAAATGCTGGAGCAGTAGGAAAAACAAAAGTGACGTTATTCTGCAATGCGAACCTGTCAAGATAAAAACCTGTTTTAGTTCCTGCTAGTGGTCCTGAAAAATCATCATTGTAAATAAGAAATTTTTCACCACTGGCTCCATATCCAAGGCCTAAATCGAGCCTTGCATTTGGACTGTTCGTACCAATACCAACATTACCTGTTGAAAAATCACCATAAATCAAAGCCGGGTTAGCACTGCTGTTAGCAATATATAATTTATTTGAACCAAGTTCATTGAATCCTGCCTGATGACCGATAAAAACATTATAGGACCCGGAAACATTATTATTTCCTGCAAATACTCCGATGGCCGTATTCTTATTTCCGCTGGTATTGAAATAAAGAGCATCATGCCCGATAGCGGTATTGTCAACTCCTATGGTGTTTGAAACAAGCGACTGAAAACCATTGGCGGTGTTGTAAGAACCTGTGTTGTTTGCCTGAAGTGCTACATATCCGTTTGCAGTATTACCTGTACCCGTGGTGTTGGAATAAAGTGCACTCTCTCCGTTTGCAGTATTATAGTTTCCGGTGGTATTGGAATAGCCGGCATTACTACCAATAAAAGTATTATTGATTGCTCCAAGATTATTTACTCTACCTGCATTAAGCCCGATAAATGTATTGTTTGGGCTATCTGAATTGATCCACATCAAATCTGCACCTGCGGAATTTTGGAGCTTAATAAGAGGATTGCTGTTGCTTTGAGTGGCGTTTGCCTGTATAATGAATTGCGTGTTATCTGAGCTTCCTTTAATATGCAGCTTTGCGAAAGTGGTTATTGTTCCTATGCCGACATTACCATCATTGAAAAACCACGTAACAGGAGAAATTCCTAAATGGTTGAATTCCAATACTCCTCCTCCTTCTATCTGCATATAGTCGTTAGATCCAGATTGTCCAATAGTAATCTGTTTTCCAGACAAGTTTCTAATCAATGTACTTCCTCCTTGAAAGTCTTGCGTACCTTGGCTTAGAATGTTTCCAGTATTAGACATGTTCCCCACGACACTGAGTTCACTTCCTGGGATTGTTGTTCCTATTCCGACATTACCTGAAACATCTTGGTAAATAGCTCCTGTAACCAAAGCTGAACCATTCCATTTGGGTGAATATCCGGAGGTATTTATTCCTATCTTTGGGTCAATTTCATTAAAACTTGTTAAATAACCAGCTAATGCATGATTTCCCCAGCCATAAGCATTGTTCCAATTTGTAATATTTGTGTTTGTAATTCCAAAAGAAGGACTTAATGACCACAAGGGATCAGTTTCAGTGTAGCTTGTTAAATATCCTGCATCATTGGTAAATGAACTTAAATTTGTTGGTGCCCCGGTTAAACTGGAATATTGTCCATCAAATCCGGCAGGAAGTTTTACAAAACCTCCATCGCTTAAATAAACGGTATCATTACTTAAACTAAGTGCTTGTAATTCGTTTGTTACAGAACCATCAACTTCTGTGAATGTTGTTAAATATCCTGCATCATTGGTAAAAGAGCTTACATTTGTTGGTGCTCCGGTTAAACTTGAATATTGTCCATTAAAACCGGCAAGAAGTTTTACAAAACCTCCATTAGTTAAATATACAGTATCATTACTTATA
>MENF01000060.1 GCA_001769035.1 Bacteroidetes bacterium GWA2_32_17 | reverse complement strand
TTTTATGTTATTTATTTTTAATATAGATTACTATTGCAAGTTAACACTAGTCATAACTATCATACTCCCAATAATCAAAATCTTCATCAAAATAATATTCATCTTGCTCGTCTAATCTTTCATCTTGTAAAACACCAATTGATGAAAAAATTGCTAATGAGCTAACATTGTTTTGATTAAATCGAATTATATATTTACTTTTCGAAATTTTATAAAAACGAGTAATATCAGCATTTTTATATTTTTCTTGAAACGATAAAATAACTTCAGAAGGAACATCTTGTTTCTTTACTTCATTCCAGTTACCTTCATTACCATGAGTAATTTTTATTAATGTTACTGGTGTACATGATGATAAAAACAAAACAATTATCACGATTTTGTATTTCATATTTTCAATTTGTTATCACAAATCAATTTCTTCGTCAATGAATTTAATTCCATAATCTTCTAATTTATTGAGAATAGGTTCATAAAGTTGGGGAATAACAGGAGTATGAACTCCAATTACTTTAATTTTCCCTTGTAACAACATTTCGGTCGCAATAGCAACTGGCATCCCAACAGTAATTGCCATTGATGTTTCAATTGCATTTTTGCCAAATACTGCTAATGATGAAGTAATTTGTTTGTGTTTATTGTTTAGCACAAAATCAAACTTATGTTGCATTACAATCATGTCTTTATCTTCTGTCGAAAGTGTCCATTTTTCTTCGAGAATATGTTGTAAAACTTGTGCCGGAGTGGCCTTATTCATTCCAATTAAATTTTTCTCAAAAATGCTTAACCATGTCAACTTTTTCATCGTTTCAGAATTTGGCATTATGTTAAGAAGTTTACAAAGTTTTTCTTCTACAGAAAGTTTCTCATCATAAGGCAAATATAAATTAATAAAATCGCGATAAGTCATTTTATTCACATCTTCTAATTGGTATGTATCGTCGGTTGCACCAAGTTGAACAAAAACATTCCATGCTTCGCAATATCCGGGACGTCGCATTGTACCTCTAAAAAGCGAAGGAATATCTTGAATTCCATAAGTTTCACGATAACCAAGTGAGTCGCGGTTGGCATAAACATCAAATTCGCCTAAATTTAAAACTTTAGTTTTATAAATTCTTTTAAACAACTGATTGTAAGGAATATATTTACAAGTTCCTTTTTCAATATATTTTGCTGTTCCTTGTCCGGCAACTACAACATTACGAGGGTTCCATGTAAATTTATAATTCCATGGATTGTTATCGTATTCGGGAGCAATTAATCCGCCAGTATTTGATGAAAATGCCAATAATTTACCACCAGAATTTTTAATTTTATCAATAATTCTCATTGCTGACATGTGGTCAATTCCAGGGTCAACTCCCAGTTCATTTAATAACGCTATGCCTTTTTCGCGAGCTTCGGCATCTAATTCTTTCATCTCATTTGAAACATACGATGCAGTAACCATGTGTTTACCAAGTTTAACACATTCTTTTGCTACAATTGGATGAAATATAGCAGGAAGAAAAGAAATTACAACATCGGCATTTGATATTTGTTCGGTTTTTAACTTCTCATCATTAATATCAAAAAATATAGCTTTGGCTCTAATGTTATTTTCTATTTTATTTTGAGCATTCTCTTTAGAAATATCGCCAACCGTAATATTCCATTTATTTTCATCGGCTTTACTAAGTAAATATTTAATCATTACGCCTGCCGAAAAACCTGCACCCAGAATTAATATATTTTTCATTTTTTAAAATAATTTAATTACAAAAATATAAAAAACATAAGCTATAAAACATGAGAAAAAGATGTTTTTTGACTTAACGGGAGTTCTAAAAATTGCTTTTTCTTTGTTGAACTTCAATTTTAAAATGCTCATTTACAATAGTAAACTCCGCTTTTAAAATTTTGTTCGCATCGAAAAATCTAATTTTTAGAACCCCTCTTAAAACAGAAATCTATAACAAAGTAAACGAAAATCCGAACGAAACAGGAATTACATTGGGACCTTTACCGTTAGTAAAAAGTTGACTTAATGTATAATTTACAATCAAATTAATTTTTCCGTAACCCACTCTTATAAATACTCCATATCTATATGGAATAACATTATTAATATTGTATTCTTTAAATTTTACATGCTTATTTGATAATATTCTAAAATCTTCGCCACTATATTTAATATAATTTGAAATTAAATATCCGAATTTTCCGCCTAATGCAACTTTGAAATTTCTTTTCTTAATATTAGGCTGGGTTCTGAATCTAATTTCTAAAGGGATATCAACATAAGCAGTAGTAATTTTATTTTTAACATATTCATAGCCTCCCGAAATTGGTTTAAAATTAGTAATTTCTAAACTGTCATAAGGTAATGCATTGTTATGAATATTATTTACTCCAACTCCAGCACCAATAGCAATGCTAAAAACAGAATATTTACCAATTACAGGTGTCATAAAATACACTTCAGAACCAATAGAAACAGGCATTAATTTAATGTTTGAAGGTGAGTTGAGCCAAGTATTAGACAATAGATTAATTACTAACTGATCGTTTGGCATTTTTACAGAATCTGTGCTAATCATATTTTGAGCATTACAATTTAAATAGCTAACATATAATGCAATAACTAATATAAAAAATATTTTTTTCATTTTTTTTCTGATAAAGGTAAATATTTTTTTTATAGAATATAAATTTTATTATTTTTGCATCTCCAAAAAGCGGGAATAGCTCAGTTGGTAGAGCACGACCTTGCCAAGGTCGGGGTCGCGAGTCCGAGTCTCGTTTCCCGCTCTAAAAGGTCTCCTTTGCGGGAGATTTTTTTTAAAACCACTCGCCCTGGTGGTGGAATTGGTAGACACGCAGGACTTAAAATCCTGTGGCCCCAAAGGCCGTACCGGTTCGATTCCGGTCCGGGGTACGAAAAAGAGGCGAAAGCCTCTTTTTTAATTTAGTCTAATTCTAAATTGGGTATTTTTACTATTTTTTTAAGGTTTTGGCAAAACTAATTTTGTATAGTAATTAAAAAATAAATCTATATGAAACAAAATGTCAATAAAACAGCAATTTGCCGAACAATATTTATAGCGATAATTTTTTTAGTATTATCCGGCAATATTTTATCTCAGAACAATTCTGAAGGTAAAATTTTTAAATCTTCTATTAATCAATTAATAGTAAAAGGGAACATTACTGTTTATATAGTTCAGGATATAGAGCAAAAAATCTACTTTCGGGGTAACAATAAAACTCTCAAACAAATTAAAACATCAGTAAAAAATAACGTTTTAACTTTATCTAAAGGATATTCATTAAATAATGAAAGAGTAACAGTTTTTCTTACTATTGATAATCTTAAAAGCATTAAAACATCGGGTGATGTAATAATCGAAACTCCTACCAACATCTGGTTAAATAAATTATCATTAGATTTAAGCGAAGAAACTGAAGCATTATTTTTTATCAATTCTAATCAACTTGATTTAACTGTTTCAGGAAGTGGTTTTTTAAATATTTCAGGGTATATTGATACTTTAATTATAACTGGAACTGAAGATGCAGAAATTGACGGTAATATTAAATCATATAAACTTTCGTGCACAACTTCCAACTTTTGTAATATAACATTAAAAGGAACCGTTTTCAAATCATTCCTGTCAGCATCTAATTTAAGTTCAATTGATTTAACCAATTGTGAAGTTGGTAAGAGTTTAATAGTTGCATATAATAATTCGAAAGTAAAAGTTAATTCTTCTGATCTAACTGATATTTGGGCTTTTAACAAATCGTCTGTTTCATATAAAAGCGCAAACCAGGCAACTATTTCGGAAAGCACAAAAGTATCGCAAATAAAAAAGAATTCTTATAAGATATATGCGAAAAAGTAATTGCAATTAATATTTAATTAAAGATTGGATAGCTCCTACAATTTTGTAGGAGCTATTTTTTAAATTTTCTTTATTTAAATTTTATTTAGACTAATTATAAATTGGGTATTTTTACTATTTTTTTTAGTTTTAGGCAAAGCTAAATTTGTACTATTAAATTAAAATAAAATCTATATGAAACAAAATAGCAATAAAACAGCTATTAGCCGAACAATATTTACAGTATTGATATTCTTTGTATTGTCCGGCAATATTTTATCTCAGAACAGTTCTGAAGGTAAAATTTTTAAATCTCCTATTAACCAATTAATATTAAAAGGTGATATTACCGTGTACATAACTCAGGGTACAGAGCAAAGAATTTACTTTGATGGTACTAGTAATGCTGTAAAACAAATAAAATTTTCTATCAACAATAAAATTTTAACTTTATCTAAACAACATTCCTTAAATAATGAAAGAGTAACTGCTTTCCTTACTATTAAAAATTTGGAAAGCATTAAAACATTCGGTAATGTTGAAATTGAAACTCCTTCAAATATATGGATAAAAAAGTTATCATTAAATTTTAGTAAAGAAACTGATGCAATCTTTTTTTTCAACACAAATCAACTTGATTTAACTGTTGCTGGAAGTGGTAATTTATATATTTCAGGAAATATAGATATTTTAAAAATATTAGGAACAGCAGAAGCTAAAATAACCGGAAATATAAAATCAAATCAACTTTCTTGCAGAGCATTTAACTCATGTAATATTATTCTTACAGGGTCTGTTTATAATTCATTTGTATCAGCATTTAATCAAAGTTCCATTGATTTAGCCGATTGTAAAAGTATAAAGAGTTCAATAGTTGTATTTGATTATTCAAAAGTAAAAGTTAATTCTAAATATGTAACCGACATTTGGGCTTTTGATAATTCTTCTATTAGTTACTTTAGCACAAAGCTTCCGCTTATAATGGAAAATTCAATAAACGCACAAATAATAAAAGGTTCTTACAAGGAGATTGCGAAAAAATAATATCTACTATAATGTTCGAGTTAAAAGTTTTCGAAATTAAAAAAGCAAAGCCTCTACTATATAGTAGGGACTTTGTTTTTAAGGTTTTTTATATTAATTATATTGAAATGATGTATATATTATTTAGTGTCTGTCCATAATGTCCGATTTTTGCGTTATTCTCGTATTAAAAAACAGTCATTTACTACAGTAAACTCCTGATTTTTTAATACTTCGAATGCCTTGAACTCGAACATTATGAATCAGACACTGACTTTATATACAGACACTATTTAGTTTAATTCTAAATTGGGTATTTTTACTATTTTTTTTAGTTTTAGGCAAAGCTAAATTTGTACAATAAATAAATTTAATATTATGAAAAAATATATTTTAATAATAGCATCACTTCTTATTACATGTTTGGTACATGCACAAGAAGTAAAAATTAACTCAAATCGTAGTATTGAATCCGGCGGTGCTCTCAAGATAGAAAGTTCTGCAACTGAATGGCAAGATTTGAAAGTTAATTTAGAAAGTAGTTTTAATTCTGCTGCTGTTGAATTAACTTCCGGCACTTCTGGTCCTCATGAAAGGTTTATAAAAAATAATGAAGATGTGGAATCTTTGTCGTTTATTGTTCAACTTCCATTTGATTGGAAAGAAGGAACAACAATTTATCCAAAATTGAATTGGAAGTCGGAAACAAGTGCAACTGGAAATGTAGTATGGAATTTTGAATATACATGGGCAAATTTAAACACTATATCACCTCCCGAATCATATCCAGCAATTACTATAAACACAATAGTTGCAAAAGGTCCATTAAAAGCAAAAAGGTCAATAAGCACCAACTTAACAAATGGCAATATTGGAATAGACGGAGCAGGTAAAAAAATATCAAGTTATATAATCTGCAGAATATCGCGAAATTCAAACAATGCCAACGACACTTATAATGCAGATGTTTGTGTTATGTCCTTTAGTTTTCAAATAGAGAAAAATGTTTTTGAAAGCCAGACGTTAACTTCAAAATAAAAATTATCAAATCAACATTTATTTTTATCTCTCAACCCAGATTATGTATTATTTTTTTTTCAAATGCTTAGCATACAGTAAATTTGCTGAATAGAATTTGTAATATCACAAACAAAGACATTATCATTTGGCAAAATAGTGTTAAAACAAATGTTAAAAAATATAATCTTTAATTATATTTGTAGTCTAAAGAATAATTTACATGAAAACCATTAAAATAATTATTGTTGACGACCATCCTACCTTTAGAAAGGGTTTGATAGTTCAGTTAAAAGAAATTGATGGTGTTACTGTAATCGGTGAAGCTTCGAACGGAAAAGAGTTTATTGATTCTTTTTTAAACCTTAATCCCGATTTAGTTTTTATGGATATACAAATGCTAGAAATGAATGGTATTGAAGCGACTAAACTGGCAACAAGTAAAAACCCCTCTATAAAAATAATAGTTATCAGTGCATCTGGCGATGAAGAATCTCTGAATAGTATGCTCGATGCAGGAGCAAAAGGGTTTTTGTTAAAAAATGTGGAGACAGAAGGTATATCCCAGGCTATAAAATCAGTAATGTGTGGCAAAAACTATTTTTCACCTGAACTACTTTCAATTCTTGCCAATCAATATGTAGAAAAACCTTCTCCTTATAATGAAAAAGAAATTATTCGTTTTTCAAAACGTGAAATTGAAGTACTTCAACTGCTAACAGAAGGTTTAAAAAATCGCGAAATAGCTGACAAACTATTTCTAAGCCCCAGAACAATTGAGAGGCACCGCGAAAACATTATCATTAAATCTGGTGCTAAAAATATTGTAGGTATATTAACTTATGCAATAAAAAATAAATTGATTAATATTTAATATCAAAAGCATTGTTCTGCCCTTTCCTCCCACTATTATATAATTTAGATTTAGGAATAAATTTGTTATTTGTTAGCTAAAATATTGGTTTAGGGAAACAACTTTTCATGATAATTTTTATTTTAATGGAAGATTTATTTTAAAAGTACTTCCCTTTCCCTCTTCACTTTCAACAGAAATGCTACCATTCAAAAATTCAGTAATATCTTTACATAAAAATAATCCAAGCCCCATATTTGATTCGGTAAACGTGTTAACAGGAATATGCTTCTGATATGATGTAAATAATTCCTGAAGTTTCATTTTATTAATTCCTACGCCTGAATCTTTCACGTTAATCAAGCATGAGTCGTTTTCAAAAATTTCATAAAATACTAATATCTCACCGTTTACAGGTGTGAATTTTATAGCATTATAAAGTAAATTTTTCAGAACTATTTTTAAAAGATTTCTGTCTGATTTAATAAATATATCGGGATGTACATTGTTTAATATTTTAATATTTTTCTCGTCAGAAACAGAAGAAAATACAATAGCTATTTCATTTACCAAAACAAATAAGTTAAATGAAGAAGTATTAATTTTCATCTTTCCAAACTGAACCTTTCCCCATACTAACAAATCATTTACAATATTGAAAGATTCTTTTATTGAAGTTTCAATAATGTCTATAGCATCCCCAAGTTCTTTAGTCTTTTGCTGATTCTTTTTTATTTTTAAAACACTTATCATATTAGATATTAAAGATAAAGGTGTTCTTAAATCGTGAGCAATTACGGACATTAGTATATTTTTAAAAGAGTTCTGATAAATAAGTTCCCTGTTCTGCGACTGTATTTTTAAATGAGTTGCAACCCGTGCTAATAGTTCTTTTTCGAAGAAAGGTTTTACTATATAATCAACTCCTCCTGAATCAAATCCCTTAGAAATGCTTTCTAAATCAGTTTTAGCTGTTAAAAATATTATAGGGATTTCGCTTTTCCCTGGAATTTTCTTAACTTTTTTACAAACTTCAAATCCATTCATTTCGGGCATCATTACATCTAATAATATTAAATCGAAAGCAGTATCTTCAATCCATTTTATTGCATCAATACCATTTAAAGTAAACTCTACATTGTAACCCGATTTTGATAAGCAAGTTGAAACTACCTGAATATTTTCGGGATTATCATCTACAACTAATATTTTAGCATTCATATAGTTAATTTGTTCTAAATTGAAAAACCAAAAATTGTAATGTCATCCGTTTGTTCGTTTGAATTACCAATCCAACTCATTAACTTTGAATTCATAATTTCCTTTTTTTCTGAGAAAGGGGCTTGATGTATTTCTTGTAAATCGGAATGTAATTGTGATCTTGAATATTTTTTAGATTTTTTACCACCTAACTGGCTGAAAAATCCATCTGAAAAAAGGTAAATATTATCTTTTTTATTTAATTTTATTTTAAAGTCATCAAATTTAATATCTTCTGAATTTAGATTGATAGATGCTTTATTGCACTTTACTATATTAAGACTATGTTTCATTTCATTAAAACTTTGACTTATAACATTTTTATGAATGATAGCTTTATCCGAAATAATAATAACAGGTAAGTTGGCTCCAGAATATTCAAATGAATTGTTTATTCTATCAAGAACACAAAATGAAACATCCATACTTTCGTTCCATTTATTGGGACTCTGAAAAGAAATGTTTTTTAAATTACTTTGCAATAATTGCAGGTAATCGGATGGACTTAAATCTTTATTCTCATTAAAAATATGGTCAAGTAAACTTATGCCTAATATAGATAACATAGCTCCGGGAACACCATGCCCAGAACAATCTACCATTGCTAAATAAACTTTATTATCAGTTTGTTTTACCCATAAAAAATCGCCGCTAACAATATTTTTAGGTTTATTAATAAGAAAACTATCAGGAAATATTCTTTGAAACTGGGCTTCAGATGGAATTAAACCATCCTGAATATACTTAGCATAAGTTATACTATCATTAATTTCCTCATTATATTGTTTTAATTTACCGTACAACTGGTTAAGTTTTAATTTATTTTTTCGTATTTCGACATGAGTTTTAACCCTTGATAATAATTCCAGTGAGTTAAAAGGTTTTGAGATATAATCAACTCCGCCTTCGTTAAAACCTGTTGTAATGCTTTCGATATCTGTTTTGGCTGTTAAAAAAATAATGGGTAAATCAACGGTACGAGGCAGTTGTTTAATTTTTCTGCAAACTTCGAAACCATCTATCTCGGGCATCATAACATCCAACAAAACTAAATCGAAATTGGTTTGACTAACCCAATTAATAGCATCAGTGCCGTTTAAAGTAAACTCTACTTCATATCCCTCATTAGAAAGGCAAGTTGATATTACCTGAATATTTTCGGGATTGTCATCCACAACTAATACTTTAGCTTTCATAACTATTTTATTTTTTTAAAATCTTTTAAATTACTTATTATTGCTTCAAATTTATCTAATGTCATTTTTAAGCCCGAAACATTAAAGCTATCAATGTATTCTGAAATTTCATTTGAAAGTTCAATAAAAAAAGGTTCTTCAAATTGTTGTCCTAATCGTTTAACAATGTTTGCAAAAACATGTACATCGTTATTAGTTTGCCTGATTTTAATTGAATTTAATAAAGGAGTAACATTATCCTCAATATATTGACAAATCTCAGAAAGATTTTTTAATTTTTTTACATCAAAAACTTCATTAGAATTTTGATTAACTGATTTGTCAGAATCTTTAATTTTGTTTTTTAAATATTTTATTAATTCTTTAACCAGTTCAAATTGCTGAAAAGGTTTCGACACTAAACCGTCAAATCCTTGTTTTTGTACTTTTTCAAGGCTGTTATTAAAAGCAGATGCAGTAAGGGCTATAATAGGAATATTTTTAATTGTAGTGTTTTGTCTGATAAACTTTACTGTTTTAATACCATCCATTTCAGGCATTCTTATATCCATTAGAATTATATCAGGAATAAAGTTTTTTAATATTTCAAGAGCAATCTTTCCATTTTCGGCTTCCTTCATTTCAAATGCGTATTGTTCTAAATAACCTTTAACTACCTTTCTGTTTAATTCATCATCATCAACAATTAGAATTTTAGCACTCTCAAATTGAATTGAGTTAGTATTTACAGAGATATAATCATGTTTTTGTAGATTTGGGTTTAAAATCTTTACATCAAAAAATTTCACAAAAAAGGTGGTACCTCTTCCTTTTTCGCTAATAAAATCAATTGTTCCTCCATGTAACTCAACAATTTTTTTTGAGATTGTCAGTCCTAAACCGGTTCCTCCATATTTTCTGGCAACAATTTCATCGCCTTGATTAAATGCTTTAAATATCATATTTCTGTCACTTTCCGATATACCAATCCCTGTGTCTTCAACACAAAATTCAATATCTGTATTATTACCTTTTAATTTTGAAATTATTTTTAATTTTATATACCCATTGTGTGTAAATTTAATTGCATTACTAATAAGATTAATAAGCACTTGTCTTATCTGCAAATCGTTCAATTCTACATATTCAGGAAGCTCGGGGTCAATTTCAAAAATAAGTTTTAAACATTTTTCCTGAATTTTTAAAGTAAACATACTTTCTATTTCTGTTATCAGGAATCTGATATTTAATATGGGGTTTACAATTTCCATTTTACCTGCTTCAATTTTTGATAAATCCAATATATTATTAATTAATTGAAGAAGTGTGTTAGAACTTGTTCTAATTGAATTTAAATACCCTTTCTGAACTTTATCAACCACTTTCTTTGAAAGAATTTCAGAAAATCCGATAATTGCATTCATAGGAGTACGAATTTCGTGACTAATGTTAGCAATAAATATACTTTTTGCCTGATTGGCATGTTCGGCTTCCTCTTTTGAAATCAACAATTGCTTCTCAGCATTTTTCCTAAAAGTAATATTTTGTTTTACAGCTACAAACTGCAATATATTTCCATTTTTATCTTTTATAGGAGTGATTGTCATTTCTTCAAAATATTCGCTTCCATCCTTCCGTTTATTTATCAATTCGCCATACCATTCATTACCGGAAAGTATAGTATTCCAAAGTATCTCATAAAACTTTTTATCTTGTTTCCCCGATTTTAAAAGATTAGGTCCTGCATTAATTGCTTCGGTTGATGAATAACCTGTAAGCAAAGTAAAAGCCGGATTTACCCAGGTTATCTTTCCAGAAATATCGGTAATTACAATAGCATTTGCAACAGCATTTAAAGAAGTTAACAGAATAGCTAATTGATTTTCTGAAGCTTTACGTTCAGTTATATCAACTATAAAAACCATTACAGATAATTCATTTTGTAATTGAATAGAATTTAATTCTACTTCGATAGGAAACATTGTACCATTTTTTCTGAGTCCAAATAATTCGCGACCCTTTCCAATTTCGCGGGAATCAGGATTTTTAAAGAAATCGAAAATAAACTTTGAATGGTTTATTTCGTTACTATCGGGTACTAATTTTTCAATGCTTTCACCAATCAATTCATTTTTACTATAACCAAAATAATCTTCAGCTTGTTTATTTACAAGTTTTATTTTTTTATCGGCTCCGATTAATATTATAGCAGAGAATAACGATTCAAATAATTTTCTGAATTTATTCTCGCTTATTTGTAACTTTGATTCGAAAAGTTTACGCTCCGAAATATCAACTATTGAACCCTCTATTGTTTTTTTGTCGGGTAATAATATATAAGAAACCAAACAAGTTATAACTTTACCATCAGACGCTAATAAATCTACTTCTCTTTCGGAAACAAATCCATGCTTATGCAAGTCATTAATTATTTCTTCTCTTTTTTTAATGTCTTTATAGAAGAAATTTACAGGTTTTCCTGTCATTTCTTCTATTGAATATCTAAAAATCTTACTAAATTTATTATTTATCTCACTAAGTTCGGTACCATCAATTTTTGAACGAAACATTCCAACCTGCGAATTTTGAAATAATTTGCGATATTTTTCTTCTGATTTCTTAAGTTCTGTTTGAGCTTGTATTCGTTCTGAAATATCTGCAACAGATAAATTACAGATTATATTATTTTCGACAGAAACTGATAAAACAAATTTCAAATGAGCATAAAAGATACTGCAATCATTTTTTATCATTCTGATTTCTAATGCATTGTTTGTTTGTTTTTCGAAAATTTGTTGTAAATGTAAATTAAAAATACCTTGGTCTTCAACAAAAATAAAATGTGTGATTTGTTGGTTTATCAATTTAATTTTTTCTCCAGCAATTAAATTCATAGCTAAAAGGTTACACTCAATTATTATACCTTCTTTATTTATCGAAATATAACCTACAGGAGCATAAGTATATAGTTTTATGTATTTTTCGCGTGAATAGTCTAATTCTAACTGATATAAACGAAGTTGCTCATTTTGGTTTTTTAATTCTATTTGCTGTAATTCTAATTCGCGATTGGCAATTTCTAAACTCTTGTTTAATTTGATAAGATTTTCCTGATGAAGTTTTCTTTCTTCAATCTCATTTATCAAACTATTATTAATTTCTGTAACCTGTTTTGACTTTTCTTCAATTTCAATATTCAATATTAATTTTTCGGCTTCGGAACGGGTTAATTTTCTTTTGTTAGAAATAATATTTACGATTACAAAAGCAAGTAATAAGACAAATAATGCGATTCCGGAATACCCTGCCTTAATAATAATATTTTGAATGTTCTCATTATTTTTAATTCTATTTTTCAAAATTATCTTTTGATTTTTTTCAATTATTTCAGTATATTGTATAATGTTATTAGTAATTTCGTTACCTTTTCCGATAAAAATTATTTTTTCTAGATTTTCAAATTCGTAATTTTTAGATAATTGGTTAACACTTTGAGCTAAATCAATTCTCTCAATTACTAATAGTTCAAGTTTATGCATTATTTTGTTGTGGTCATTATCTTCAAATGAAAATTTCTTTAACTCACCTATATTAAATCTTAAAATCGCTGTAAAATGGTTTAACGAATCTTCAAATTGCATATTTTCAGTAATTAAGTATCCCCTTGATTCATTTTCTACTTTTAGAGTTTGTATATATAATTCATGTAAAACATGAATTAATTCAGATGTTTCTCTTTCCCATTTTTTAGATTCATTTAAGCGTTCAACATTTAAAATAAACATGGTTACTGAACTACATAACAATATAAATGATACAATTATACTTATTAATATTTTTCTTTCAAAAGGTTTCATTTTAAATTTATTGATAAAAAAAATTATTTGAATAGTTATTCTATTTTGTTATAAAAAGTTATCTCTAACTTGATTAATTAGTGCTTGTATATAAAGTCGAAAAAAATTGTAAATTTATATCATATTTATAATTCAGAACTTATGGGAATAAGGTATAAAGGTATATGGTACAAGCAATTAGACATCATTCCTTATTCCCTAATACCCTATACCTTTATACCCTATAAATTAAAAATATTGACATTATGGACAGACTCTAATTAGTGTAAAAGTAATTATTTTTATACCAAAAGCAGGTAATTATTCTATTATTTTTCAATAAAAATAAAAAAAATAAATAATAAATATGCACTACAAAAAAATCTTATTTTATTGTTACTGTTCGGGTAGGATAATAATTGCCACGAGCTTTAGCTCGTGGTAAATATAGAAAACAC
>MENF01000059.1 GCA_001769035.1 Bacteroidetes bacterium GWA2_32_17 | reverse complement strand
TGGCTAAAAAAAATCATTTATGATTTTTTTATTGCGTGCTTATTATAGTCATGCTATATAAAAGCAATTGGTGTATTAATTGAAATTACTTATAAGTTCGCAAAGTTTAAAAAAAAATAATAAATTATTTTTTCTTGGCGTACTTAGCGGCTTTGCGAGAAATAATCATTGTGAGAAACTTTTTACGTAACATCAGTAATTATAATAAAAACAATGAATCAACATTAAAATTGTTTTTAGATTTAACTTTTTTTATTGGATAAAATTCATTTTTTCGAGATGAATAATTATAGTTTGATGCCATTTTTTTATAATTCTTAGAAATTTCATTTAAGGCATAAATAGCAGTTTGTATTTCTTCGTTTGTATTTGTAGGATGCAAAGAAAGTCTAACCCAGCCTGGTTTTTCCGAAAAATCACCTTTGTTTATTTTACAAGTTATTTCTTTTGATTTTTCGTAACTAACGTTTAATAAATAATGTCCATAAGTGCCTGCACACACGCATCCTCCTCTAACTTGAATCCCAAAATAATCGCTTAAAAGTTTAACAATTAAATTATAATGAATATTTTCGTGATAAAATGAAATAACAGATAGTCGGCTTGTATTATTATTAGCTAAAATTTTAATTCCTGGAATTGAAGAAATTTGAGGCATAATAATTTGCATCATTTCATTTTCGCGTGCTTTAATTTTTTCGACAGTCATTTTTTTTTTAAGTTTTATTGCTAATGCTGCACGTATAGCTTGCAAAAAACCAGGAGTTCCTCCATCTTCTCTAATTTCAATATCCTCAATAAATTTATATTCTCCCCAAGGGTTAGTCCAATCAACTGTACCGCCACCTGGTTGGTCTGGAACAGCATTGTGATACATCGCTTTATCGAATATTAGTACACCACTTGACCCCGGTCCTCCTAAAAATTTATGAGGCGAAAAAAAGATAGCATCTAATTTTTCTAATGGGTCTTTTGGATGCATATTAATATCTACATAAGGTGCAGATGCAGCAAAATCAACAAAACATAGTCCACCGTTTTGGTGCATAAGTCTTGCAATTTTATAATAGGGGGTGTGAATTCCTGTAACGTTTGAACATGCAGTAATTGAAGCTAATTTAAACTTTCTATCTTTATATTTAATTAATTGTTTTTCTAAATCGTTTAAATCAATTAACAGATTTTTATCTGGCTTAATTATAACAACATCAGACATAGTTGCATACCACGAAGTTTGGTTTGAGTGGTGCTCCATGTGTGTAATAAAAACTATTGGTTTCTCTCTTTCTTTAAGACAGGGCGAACTCATTACTGCACCGCATGAACGTAATCCCAGAATACGTTGGAATTTATTAATAATAGCTGTCATGCCAGCACCTGCTGTAATTATAACATCGTTACAATTTGCATTTACATGATTTTTGATAATTTCGTGAGCTTTAAAATAAGCATGTGTTGTTATTGTTCCAGTTTCGTTTGTTTCGGTATGCGTATTTGCAACAAATGGCCCAAAATCATTACTTAGTTTTTGTTCAATTGGTTTATATAGTCTTCCGCTTGCAATCCAATCGCAATAAATAATTTTATTTTTGCCAGTAATGCTATTATAGGATTTGTTAATTCCAATAATATTTTTTCTGTAAGTCGAAAAATAATTTTCTAAAGCTGACGATTCCATATAATCAAAACATTAATTCTAAAACCTTTTAGCTGTAAATATAATTCAATAAATTAAAATCCATAAATATTTCTTTCAACAAAAAAATATACAATTATAATTAGAGTTGAATAGAACGAAATCCATTTAATGTCAATGTATTGGTTAGGATTAATTTTTAAATATTTATAATTTATTGTAATTAAAATAGCTCTTTCTATAATAAAAGCAATTAAAGTTCCTAAAGCAACGCCTACAATTCCATAATATTTAGCAAGCCAAATACTAAATACAAGTTTAATAATAAATTCAATTATTGATACAATAAGTAAAATATTTGTTTTTTTTAATCCTAATAAAATTGTTTGAGGAAAAACTAATCTTGTAATTATCAGTAAGAGAAACACATTAAAAACCTCTGCTCCTTTAATAAATTGAGGATTAAAAATTATTGGATATAGCCAATGGCTTATAATAATTAGTATAATGCTAATTGGAAAAAGAAAGTGCATTAATCTTTTTGATTTCTCTTTCAAACTTTTAAGTGCAATGCTAATATCATTATTTTCTGATATTTCCGGTAGCATTGCGTTACTAAATGCATTTGCAAGTAACATTGCTAATGGAAGTTCTCTTGCACCATATCTGTATATTGCAAAAGTTGCGTTATCAAAATTTGACGAAACAATTATTCCATCAATGTAAGGCATTGAACCACTTATTAATGCACCGGCAATTAAAGGGGCAGCCAAAATTAAATGTTCTTTTATGAATGATAATGAAATAATTGGTTTAGAATTTTTTAAAACTAAAATTATCAACCAAATTAACCTTAAAGCAGAAACAGCAATTAATCCATATAAACCTTCTTTAATTCCATATCCTATCCATATTGGAAAAACTACTGCAACAAATTGCAAACTAAATGTTAGCAAACTGTAATATATAATTGAACGTGGTTTGTTTAACAAAAGATAAACATATTCGAGTAGAAATGCTGGAGTTGATACAACAAAAAAAACAACAAATAGCCATTTATATGGTATTTCGGTTGTTGAAATTAAAAATGAAGAACTGTTTTTTTCGGTAATTAATAATATTGAAATAATTATTATACTAAAAATTATTGAAATAAATAGTGCGTTAAATAAAACCGGTGATTTATTTGTTTTTGCAAACGTTTTGTTATTGTTGTATAATGGTAGTAACGACTGTATTACACCGTTTACCCAAAAAAAACTAATTGCACCTGAAAGGAAAATTAACTTTTCGTAAATACCTATTTCAGATATTGTTAAATGGCTTTTTGCAAAACAGATACTTATAATAAAAAGTATTCCAAACCTAAATAGCTGGAAAAACTGAAGAGATGATACGTTGTTGATTTGCTTTGAAAAATTCAATTCAATTGTTTTTTTTCAAAGATAGAAATTGTTTTTTAAATAAAAGACCTGACAAGTCTCAAAAACCTGTCAGGTCTATATAAAAATTTTACTGGTCGAAGAAGAAATTATTAAGTTCGTAAATATCGTCAATAGTGAAATTTGTTCCAAAGTCGAAAAATTTATCAACAGCAATATTTAATTCTTCAATTGAAATATATTCATCATTATTCAAATCAACAGGTTTAAATTTTTCGGGTATATCTAAATACATAGTTTTAAATTGTTTAACACTTGTTGTTTCTTTGCATAAACTCGGATAATATTCGCAAATTTTATTAATTGGAACTGCATTTGGAGTATTTGATGCAGTTATAAGCAGTTCTTCGGTATATGTTACACCTTCTAAATTTACAATTGCATCTTTAGCCGATTCTAATTCTTTGTCTATATAATCTGGAATGCCGTCATTATCTTTATCGAGCGGGCAACCTTTAGGAGTTACTTCAACTCCGGGTGGAGTTTGCGGACATTCGTCCCATAAATCTACTATGCCATCGCCATCTTCGTCTTCGGCGTCAATTGATGCAAATTCAATATCGTTATAATGTTGTTCAATGGCAGTTAATTTTGGAGGAGAAAACAAATCGAAATGAACTGATACATATGTTACAAGAAAATTATCATTTTTTTTGCTACCTTTTCTAATTCCTTCTCCTTTGTTACTAACATTATCCACATTACTGTTAAATGTTAAATGATAAGTTGCACCAATTTTGGCAGATAACCTGTTTGAAAATTGAAGCTTAAATCCGAAATCAATAGGGATTGCAAAAGCTACCTGAGGGTATTTACCTAATCCATCGAGATTTAATTCCCGCAAATCGGTTTCATATTTATAATCGCGTTGAATTATTTTGCTTGTTAATTCGTTGTTATTATTTTCTGAAACATCTCTTATAGTGCCATCTGACCAATAATTATATAGCTTGCCGTTTGCATCGTACATGTCGGCTTTAGAATTAAATTCAAAAGATTCAAAACCTAAAGAAATATAAGGCATTGCATCGCTTGGCTTTTTTATAAGATGTTTAAAGTTGTAATTTAAATTTGCACCTCCGATAAGTACTTCCGATAAAAAATTAATGTTGCTCGAAGGAGTGTGTGAGTTACCCGTTAGTTTACCATAAGTAATATTAAAATTAAGCTCTAAAAACGAATTCAAATTTCTCGAAACTGAGCCAATTAATGCGTATCTCCCAACTAAAGGGTTGGAACTATAATTATCTTTTATATCGCCAAAAAAAGTAAAAACGCCACGCCCTATACCCAACACAGGTTTATAAATAGGTTTCTCGATTTGTGGGTTAGTATCAAGAAGTAAATACTCGTAAGGATTTTTTGTGGTATCAGGTGGCTGCACTTGACTTAATACGAAAAGTGGAAAAAATAATATTATGCAGATTAACTGAAATTTAGCAAACATGCTTTTAAGTTTAAACTTTTTTACGAAGATAGTTTAAAAAAGTTATTATTGATACCATTTTTGATTTGCAATCATCAACGCTTCCTGAACGGTAATTCTGTTTCCATTGTTATAAGCCGAAACAAAAGCGTCACGAATAGGAGTTTCATTCCAAATTTTAACTCTGTGATCACGGGCATCTTTATATTCTGAATGTAATCCGATTAAATATTTGTTTAATCCGTTATTCAACTCAACAGAAACAGATTCTGTTACTTGAAGTTTTTTAAAATATGAAACATTCAGGTATCTCTTATATGCTCCAATTTGTACTTTATACTTTACACCAGTTTCTGGCGAAACTATATGTTTATTGTTTGCAATTTGGTCTTTTGCAGCTTTATCTTTTGCAGCTTTATCTTTTGCCGCCTGGTCTTTTGCCGCCTGGTCTTTTGTTGCATGGTCTTTTGCCGCCTGGTCTTTTGTTGCCTGGTCTTTTGCAGCTTGGTCTTTTGCAGTTTGGTCTTTTGTTGCCTGGTCTTTTGTTGCCTGGTCTTTTGCAGCCTGGTCTTTTGCAGCCTGGTCTTTTGCAGCTTGGTCTTTTGCAGCTTGGTCTTTTGCAGCTTGGTCTTTTGTAACTTGATTATTTGCGAGCATGTTATTGTCAAGGAACTCGCGATTTTCGATTGTTCTAATTTTTGTTCCTTCATTTTCAACATAAGAGAATGTACCGGAAATATCTGGTATTTCGGAGGTTGGTGTTGTTGCAGTAAGTTTATAACTAATTTGGAACATACTTTCGGAAGGTAGTGTCATCCAGAGGAATTTAATATTGTTATCTTTAAATGAAAATATTGCATCTTTACTTTCGATGTTTGTTGCGGTATAACCTGAAAGTATTTTTTCCTGAACTTTTCCGAATTTATCTTTTGAAAGGCCTGCGGTATTAACCAAAATATGAACAGTAATTCCATCTAAGTCCCGAACAATTTGCCGATAACAAAATATCTGGTCGGTTGGAAGGTTTTGGATAACTGTATTATTTGAATTTTGTTGATTATTCTGATCGTTGTTAACTGTTGCCCCTTTAGGACGAATTATAATTGTTTTACTTAGTAAATTTAATGTTTTAAGTTCTTTGTTATCGACATAAGTAAAAGAACCTCCTAATACTAATGGACCTTCTGCTGTCTGGTCAACCAGAATATCGTATGATATGGTAAAAATACTATCTGGTGGTAGTGCAGGGTTCCAAACAATTTTAATAATTTGGTCTTTAAAAATAAAAGTTCCGTTTAAAGTATTTACCGGTGTTGCAGTATAGCCAATAGGTAAATCTTGTTTAAAACGACCAATAGATTTTAAATCGGAGATATTAAATGTGATTTCTACTGTAAAACTACTACCTGGAGCAGCTTCGTCGGGTGCATTAATAGTAGCAGTAATACCACCCATAAATAAGTCAACTAATAGAAAACCAATAAAATTAATAAGTAGTATAAAGTACTTAATCATAGTTTTATATTAAAAATCCTACAAACGCTCAAAAGTAAGCATTAAAGTTGTAAAATTAAAAACAGAACCAATATTTATCAACATTTGTTAATAATGCTTGTTAAAAACTTTTGAAGTTTATACGCTGTAAAAGGAAAAAAGTTATAAACAATTGTTGAAAACTTTTTTATGTATTTTTTAATTGGTTACTAATCAGTGTCAAAGTTAATATGATTTTTCGTTTAACTCGCACCATATTTCTCGCAAATATTATTCTCGCAAAGACGCAATGCCCGCTTTTTCCATGGTCTGTGGCACACAGACCATTTTTAAAAACATTATTCAAGGTCTGTGAGCCACAGACCAAGGTATAACGTTTTTTTTCTTTGCGAACTAACAATTTGTAAATAGTCGAACCTTAAAAACCCTTTTTAAAAATCAAAGTCATTGGTAATTTTAATTTAGATTTTTTTTATTTTTCTTTTTTCACCACCAAAAAAGAAACAAAAAACCCTCCACGAAGTCCAACTCCAATTTTTTAACTAATTCAAAATAAATAACTTAATAGATGGAATAGCTTTGTTGTAACACCATGTATAATTAGCCCAAAAATTGTAGTTCGCACAGTTACTCACATCTTTTTTTTATTTTTTTATGGTGTTCGTGAGGGCTAAAGCCGTTCGTGGACAGCCCACCGCACCGCTTCGATTAAAAAGTATAGAAAATAATTAACCTTTTTACATTTAAGAAACTATTAAAATATACAAGGTTTTAACAAGTTTACCACGTGGGATAACTCCGTTGAACAATGGAGTGAAAATAAAAAACAAATATCCAACGTGGTAAACTAATATTTCTTGCAAATAAAAAAGGGTTATTATCAACTTAAATACTTGATAATTAATGCGTATAATACTTTTTAAGGGACGACTAAATACTATAAACAATCCTATTTCGTATTTCATCATTTTGAGCGTTTTCTATATTTTCTTTTTCTATTTTCTTTGTGTTCCCTGCGCCTTTGCGTGATAATTTTTATACTGAATAGTTACTTTAATTGTAACTAATCAGTGTAAAGTATGTATGGCTTTTTGTTGTACTTATATATAGCATATTTTCCGCAAATATCATGTCACGCAAAGCCGCAATGCCCGCAAAGTTTTAAGCTCGCAGAGTTAAAAAAAAACATTTATGATTTTTTTCATTGCGAGCTAACAGCACGTTCCGCTTAGGCGGAACCATAAGCTTTTAATACCCATTTTCTTTTTTCCCATTCGCATCTTAAAAACTCTTAAATTTTTTTCGCTGGCTTTGGCTCTGCTATACCTTGAGAGTTAACTGTTTCATTTTCTATTTTCATTGCGTTCTTTGCGACTTTGCGAGATAATTTTTATGGATACTGAATAGTTACTTTTAATTTTCAGAGTAATAGATTATGCAAAATGTTTTTTTAGGATATTTTATCTAAAAATCGTAATACAAATTAGAAATTGATGTTCGTAAAGAAATATAATAATATGTAGTATGTGGCTGAAAGTTTTCTCTTAAATGAATTCCTCCAACTAATTGTAATCTGTTGCTTTCGTTAATTGCTATACCCATTTCGAAATTAAAATTAGTAACATCGTGGTATATGTTATTGTAATTTACTTCATTTACGTTATAAAAAATATTTGTACCATTATCTAATGTTATAAAATGCTGGTATGTATGTGATGTAGTTAATTTTAACTGACAAAACATATCTTTATAACAATATTTAACAAAGAACACAAATTCTTTAAAATTTGCACCTGAAGGATGTGAAAGTGGTTCGTTGAAAGCCGAATAGTTTTGATGTTCGGAAGTAGAGAAATAAGAATATGGTTTAACAGCATTGTATTCTGTTAAAACAAATAAGTTTTTAATTTTAAAAGGTTCAAGTAATTTAATTCCAAATTGATATCCATATCTGTTTTTAAAATTATCAGTTTCGTTTTGAGCTTTTAAATCATCTAAAACAAATTGTCCGTAACAAATAAAATGTTTAAAAATAGTGGCATGACCGGTTACTCCAATTAATGCATTATGTTTATAGCCCAAACCATATTGAAGTGTTCTTGAGCCAATTATTGGATTTAGATAATTTAATGGTATTTTGTTATTGCTTGTACTATCTGTAGTTTGAAAAATAATTGCTTCAAAAAGACCGAATTGAATTTTAGGTGTAATTAAAAAATTAAGAAATGTAAATGCTCCATGTTTTCGTTGATAAACCAATGTACGGTTATCATAAGGTTTTACTTCCTGAAAGGCAGCCCACATATTCACGTATTGAATTCTTTTATATGTTATAGTAGTTCGCAAGTAAGGATAATTAGAGGAAACATCACTAAGCAAAAGAGAACGGTATCCATCGCCAATGAAATGCTTCCCATGCCCTAACTGAAAATTAAAATGTTTTGACGGGCTGTAAGAAATATGTCCGAAAGAGTATGAATAATCGAATCCTGTATTTTTAAAAGACTTTACCCGTGCTTGTCCGGGTGCTACGCTTTTAATTCGAATATATTCAGTTAAATATTTCTCGGGAAAAACTTGTGTTTCAATAACACCTGTTGTAAAAGAAAATTTATCAGAAAGGTCGCCATTTATAATAAGTCCTCTTGAATTAACAGTTAGTCTTTTTGTAGAATCTAATCCATATTCAAAATTTATTATTGGATTAATTGATAAATGAAATTGCTCTTTGTTAACTTTAATTAAATCATCAGTTAAAAGTTTTTTCCAAAACAATTTGTGTCCTTTGTTTGCAATAAATGCACTATCGCCTTCAAGTCTTAAAATCCTGTTTTCAATATTTTTATACCCGCTTAAGGTAGATTTTACAACAGGTTTAAAAGTTGTATGGTAAAAACTATCGGTTGATGCACAATAAGAATCAATGAATAAATTATCGTTTGTAAGAAGTAAAAAATTATTTTGTTGCGAAAACAAAGAGCAAGGAATAAAAATAAATAAAACGACTAAAACTCTCATTTCTTTTTGTAAGGTTATTAAATTGTTTGTTATCAGGTTATTATGTTATTAAGCAATTTGTTATTAATTGCTAACTTTTTGCCTCTCATTTTCCGTTTAAGGTTGTTTTTCCGTTTCTTTTAACTAACAAATAAAGAATAACTGTAAATATCAAACAAGTTGAAAGTAATATAAGTCCAACTTTATAATTACCATATTTATGAAAAGTTAACGCAAGAGTAATTAATAAACAGGCAAATAATGACAAAACAAAAGTTGAAAATGTATGCGATAAACCAAGTTTTAACAACATGTGATGTAAATGGTTTTGGTCGGCTTTAAATGGTGAACGATTATTCAATAAACGAATACAAAAAACTCTAACTAAATCGTAAAGAGGTAAAAACATAAACGACATGGCAATTAAAGGTATCGAAAAACGTGAAAATATTATTGATTCTTTAGTATTATTTAGTTCAAGAAATTCAATAGACAGAAAAGAAATAATAAAACCAACTACCATAGAACCTGTATCGCCCATAAATATTTTTGCCGGAGTTATATTAAATTTTAAAAATCCGAATAAAGCACCTGCTAAAGAAAATGCAAGAATAGACTGTTGGTAATTAATACCTGTAAGAAAAAACATTGTTCCAAACGCTATTGAAGCAATTATTCCCATGCTTGCAGCAAGCCCGTTAATGCCATCAATAAGGTTATATGCATTAATAATTACTAAAATAGTAAATATTGAAAAGGTAACGCTAATAACATAAGGCAACTCCATTATTCCAAATATGTTATAAAAGCTGACAATTCTTAAATCACCCCATATTACAACAATTGATGCTGCAAATATTTGTCCGATGGCTTTTTTAATCGGAGATAATCCAATAACATCATCTTTTATTCCAATTACAGAAATAATAATTAACGAAGATGTAACATATTGGAGATGATAGCAATAAATAAATTTTGTAAAAAAGGTCATTGCAAAAACAAATCCTAAAAATATTGCTAATCCACCAAGGGTTGGAATATTTCTTACGTGAATTTTACGTTTGTCGGGAAAGTCGAACAGCTTTTTTGCTTTAGCAATTTTTATAATTACTGGTATAGTTAAAAATGTAATAGCAAATGCAGTAAAAAATGCTAAAATAATATTATAAAAATCGTTATTAATCATATATTTTGAACAAACAAAATTATATTAAAAAATTAATACCAAAAAATATTTCATTGTTTAGCGTTTATTGTACATTGTTTTAACTTTTACTTTCAACTTCAAACTATGTTCTATGTTTTTCATTTTCATCAAATAAAATATTTAAATAGCTATGGTACCTTGATTCGGCGACTTCGCCTGAAACAACTGCATTTTTAACAGCACAATTTGGCTCGTGGGTATGAGTACAATTATAATACTGGCAATTTGCAGTTAACTTAAACATTTCTGGAAAATAATGGAATAGTTCTTCGTTACCAATATTAATAATTCCAAACCCTTTAATTCCAGGAGTGTCAACTATATATCCGCCATTTGATAGTTCAAACATTTCGCTAAATGTAGTAGTATGCTTACCTTTTAAATGATATTCTGAAATTTCTGCAACTTTCAAATTATAATCGGGTTCAATACAATTAATTAAACTTGATTTGCCAACTCCCGAATTTCCTGAAATAAGACTTACTTTTTTACTTAATAGTTGCCTAAAATTTTCAATTCCTTCATTTGTTTTAGCCGAAACGCAAATACATTTATATCCAATGTTACAATAAACCGACTTTAAATTATTAAGTAATTCCGATTGTTGAGCGTTGTAAATATCAATTTTATTAAAAACTAAAACCGCTGGTATTTTATATGCTTGGGCTGTGCATAAATATCTATCAATAAACTCGGTATTGGTTTCAGGTCGTATTATAGTAATTATAAGACAAGTTTGGTCGAGATTAGCAGCAATTACATGGTTTTGTCGCGATAAGTTTACAGAACGCCTGACAATGTAATTTTTTCTTTCTTTTACAAAAGTGATATTTCCAGATGTCTCATTTTCGTCTATTTCAACCCAGTCGCCAACTACAACTGGATTAGTGCTTTTAGAAATTGTGAGTCGAAGTTTTCCACGAATATTGCATGGTAATATTTTCCCATTTATAGTTTTTACAACAAAATTTTTTCCTGTAGATTTTAAAACTATTGCAAGCATTAAAATAATTTTTAACAAAAGTAACAATTAAATAAAGTATTTTATAGAAATAGTTTTATGTCTATCTTTGAGAAAAAAAATATGCAAGAAATTATTGAAAAAACTTGGAATGATAGGAATTTATTATCACAAGTTGATATTCAAGTTACAATTAGAGCAGTAATTGATAAATTAGATAAAGGTGAACTTAGAGTTGCACAACTGAATAGTTCGGAATGGATAGTAAATGAATGGATTAAAAAAGCTGTAATCCTTTATTTTTCAATTCAGAAGTTAAGTTTAATTGAATCAAATCCATTTACTTTCTATGATAAAATCCCATTAAAGAATAATTTTAAAGAATTAGGTGTTCGTGTTGTTCCAAACGGAATTGCCCGTTATGGAAGTTATCTTGCAAAAGGTGTGATTTTAATGCCAGGTTATGTGAATATTGGTGCTTATGTTGACGAAGAAACGATGATTGATACATGGGCTACAGTTGGCTCGTGTGCTCAAATTGGAAAACATGTTCATTTGAGTGGTGGAGTTGGGATTGGTGGAGTTCTTGAACCAATACAAGCTTTACCTGTAATTGTTGAAGATAATTGTTTTATTGGTTCGCGTTGTATTATTGTAGAAGGTGTTAGAGTTGGGAAAGGAGCTGTTTTAGGTGCAAATGTGGTTTTAACACAAAGCACCAAAATAATAGATGTATCTGAAGAAAAGCAAATCGAATACAAAGGTTATGTGCCTGAACGTTCAGTAGTTATACCTGGAAGTTATACAAAAAAATTTCCTGCTGGTGAATTTCAAGTGCCTTGTGCATTAATTATTGGAAAACGTAAGGAAAGTACTGACCGTAAAACAACTTTAAACGAAGTGCTTAGGGAGTATAATGTGTCAGTTTAAAAAACAGAAAACAATAGTCATACAATGGTCAAACAATGGTCAAACAATGGTCAAACAATAGTCATATATAGTCATATATTGTTATAATTTGGAAAATATTTTTTTTAAAAGGAGAATAAAATAAAAAATGAAAATAGCTTTTGATGCCAAACGTGCATTTTACAATAACACTGGATTAGGGAATTACAGTCGTAATACAATTCGGTTGTTATCAACTTATTACCCTAATAACGAATATTTGCTTTTTACTCCTTCTACTTTAAAAAGTATTCGTTTTGAAAGAGCAGATAATACTCAAATTATTACACCGCAATCGTTTACCGGGAAATTGTTTAAGTCGTACTGGCGTAGTTATCTTATTAATTCTCAAATACATTATGAGAAACCGGATATATACCACGGATTAAGTAACGAGCTTCCTTATGGAATTAATGGACAAAAAAAGAGCAAATCTGTTGTAACAATTCATGATTTAATTTTCAAACGTTTTCCAGAATTGTATAAATCTACAGACAGAAAAATTTATGACAGAAAATTTAAATATGCTGCAGAAGTTGCTGATGCTGTCATTGTTGTAAGCCAACAAACTGCAGATGATATTCAGGAGTTTTACAAAATTAATTCCGGAAAAATAAAAGTTGTATATCAAGGATGCAATCCTGTTTTTTATAATATGGTTGATGATAAAATTAAATCAGAAATAAAAAACAAATTTAATTTACCTGACGAATTTATTTTATACATAGGTACTATTGAAGAAAGAAAAAATTTGTTAGGAATTGTTAAAGCTATTTATAGTAACAAAATAGAGATGCCTTTGGTAGTAATTGGCCGAAAAACTGCCTATTTCGATAAGGTAAACGATTTTATTGTTGTAAACAAAATAGAAAAGCAAATTATTTTTATTGAAAATTTGTCGAATACCGAGCTTCCGGCATTTTATCAAATTGCAAAAGCTTTTATTTACCCTTCAATTTATGAAGGATTTGGCATTCCAATATTAGAAGCACTTGCTTCTGGTACTCCAGTGATTACAAGCGAGGGGAGTTGTTTTGGCGAAGCTGCCGGTAATAATTCAGTATTTGTAAATCCATTTAAAATAGAAAGTATTGCAGAAGGAATGTTAAAAGTGCTCTCTACTAAAGAAACTCGTGTAAATATGATTATTGAAGGAAGAAAACACGCACTAAAATTTACCGAAGATAAAGTTGCCGAAAATTTAATGAAAGTGTATGAACAAATTTTATGATTTAGATTCAGATATAAATAACTCGATTGAAACTTTAAAAAAAGGTGGAGTAATTCTTTGTCCTACAGATACCATTTGGGGAATTAGTTGTGATGCTACAAATGAAGTGGCAGTTGAGAAACTATTCGAAATAAAACAACGTTCAAAAGAAATTTCTTTAATTATTCTTGTTGATACAAGTTCAAAAATACAACAATATGTAAAAGAAGTACCTGAAATAGCTTGGGAATTAATTGAAGTGTCGGACAAACCATTAACTATAATTTTTTCTGATGCTAAAAATTTAGCGTTAAATGTTATTGCAAAAGATGGAAGTATTGGCATTAGAGTTTGTAATGATGAATTTTGTAATCGCCTTATTTATAAATATAGAAAGCCCATAGTTTCAACATCGGCAAATTTTTCGGGAGAAAAGACTCCTTTAAATTTTAATGAGATTTCAGAAGAATTATTTAAAAAAGTTGATTATGTTGTTAATTATAAACAAAATGAGTTTTATAAATCGCAACCAAGTTCAATTATTAAGTTAAGGGCAAATGGTGAATTTAAAATTTTAAGAAAATAATTATTGTGTGTTGTAAAATGGGGTGGGTTTTATAAAATAAAATTCTACAAACATTATGATGCTTGATTATCAGCAACTTGCAACAATGTTGATAAATATTTAACTAATTGTTATTTAACGTGTTGAAAATAAACTTTAGTAACTATTCAGTATGCGTAAAAATTGTCACGCAAAGCGATGCACTGAGCTTATCGAAGTGTCGCAAAGTTCGCAATTCACCCCGTTATATAATTCCTATAGAAATGTGGTATGAAAATAAAAATTGGTATCCAACGGGGTTAATATAGAAAATTATAATAAGTAAAAAGAA
>MENF01000058.1 GCA_001769035.1 Bacteroidetes bacterium GWA2_32_17 | reverse complement strand
GTAAATTTGTAGTAGGATTATTAACCAAAAAGTGTAAACTTTTTTTAGGACGAGACATTATGAATCAGACACTGACTTTATAGACAGACACTAAATAGTGTCTGTCTATAATGTCCGATTTTTTCGTTATGCTTGTTTTGAAAACAGTCATTTACATAAGTAAACTCCTTGATTTTCAAAACTTCGCATGCCTCAAACTCGAACATTATAGCTCAGACACTGACTTTATAGACAGACACTAATTAAGTAAACTAAAAAAGCAAAAAAAATATTTTTTTATTTATAAATATTCATTACTTTTGACCATTCGGTTAAACCATATAATTAATCTAAATGGTAAATATAAAAACAATTAAGAAAAGTACTGAAATTAAAATACTTGAAGCTGCTAAAGAAGAATTTATTATTCGAGGTTTTGACGGTGCAAGAATGCAGCATATTGCAGAAAAAGCTGAAATAAATAAAGCATTACTGCATTATTATTTTAGAAGTAAGGAAAATCTTTTTAAAGCAATTTTTATTAATGCCTTTAAGGAATTTATTCCAAAAATAATGTTGACTTTTCAATCTGAAATTTCATTTTCAGAAAAAATCAGATTATTTATTAATGGTTATATTGATTTGCTTACAAAAAATCCACATCTCCCTGTGTTTATCATTAACGAAATGCACCGAAACCCTAAATTATTACCCGAAATTATACTTAGTCAGGGTGCTAATCCAAATCTTATTATAGAGATAATCTCTAAAGAATTTAAAAAAAATAACATTAAACACATAACACCTGTACATTTTATTGTTAATATATTATCAATGTGTATATTTCCATTTGCTGCTTCACCAATTATTAAAGGAGTATTTTTTAAACAAAATGAAATAAAATTTAATCAATTTATTAAAGAAAGAAAAAAAATAGTTTTTGAATTTGTTCAAAATGCTTTAAAAAAATAAATTTATTTATGATAACAAAGTACATATATTTAGTTTTTTTAATTTCAATTCCAATGTTCTTGAATGCTCAAAATGCAGACACGTTATACATTGAGAATTGTTATAAACTATTATATCAAAATTGGCCTACATTAAAAAACGACACTTTATATAGCCAATCAAGTTCATTCAGAAGTAAAAATATCAGTTCTGCATACTTACCGCAAATTGGAATTAATGCACAATCAACTTATCAAAGTGATGTAATTTCTGTAAATATTCCTTTTCCAGGAATTAAAATAGACAGTCCATCAAAAGACCAGTACAAAGCAACTTTAGATATAAACCAATTAATATTTGATGCTGGTTTAACACAAAGTCGTAAAAAACTGGAAACATCAAATTCATTAATTGATAAGCAACAAATTATTATTGACATTAACTCAAAAAAGGAACAATTAAATGGATTGTTTTTTAATGTTTTACTTATGCAGGAAACCGAGAATCTACAATTTGCTTTACGCTTTAAACTCCAGGAAAAATTAACCGTTTTACAGTCGGGTGTTACAAATGGAATAATTACCGAATCGGAACTTTTTACTTTACAAGCTGAGTTATTAAAGATTGACCAGCAAATTATAGAAATACAAACCTCACGTGAGGGACTTCTGTCTTCGCTTTCAAAATATATTGGACAGGAAATTCCAAAAAGTATTAAGCTCGGATATGAAACAAAGCCATTTGCATTTACCGAAAACATTTATCGTCCCGAAATGGAACTGTTTAATCTTAACAAATCACGCATAAATGCTTCTGAAAATATTTCAAAAAAAACATTATTACCTAAATTATATGGGTTTGGACAAGCTGGTTATGGAAAACCAGGATTAAATATGCTTAACAATGAATTTCAAACATTTTATATTGTTGGTGCAAAACTTAGCTGGACACCATGGGATTGGAATCAAAGTTCGCGCGACAGAAAAATAATGGAAATTCAAAAAGAAATAATTTCAAATCAGCAGGAAGCATTTGTAAAAGGAATAAGTATTCAAGCTGAAAATGAAATAACAACTTTCAATAAAATGAAGGAATTGCTTAAAAAAGATGAAGAAATCATTAAACTTCGCGAAAAAATAACTTTAGCTTCTTCTTCAAAATTAGAAAATGGAACAATAAGAAGTTCAGATTATATTGATGATGTTACAGCAGAAAATCAAGCAAAAATCGAAATGAAAAAACATCAGATTCAGATTCTTTTTGCAAAATTTAATTACATGGTAATAAAAGGTTTAATTTAATATATTCGAAAATGAAAAATACAATAACATTAACTACGATTATACTGCTTTCGATATTATTTTCCTGCTCAGGTGATGATAAAAAATCTGATGCTTACGGAAATTTCGAAGCTATTGAAGTAACAGTTTCTTCAGAAGTTCAGGGTAAAATGCTCTCTTTAAAAGTAGAAGAAGGCACAAATATTGACTCAGGAATTTGTATTGGTTTTATTGACACAACAAACACTTGGCTTAAATTAAAGCAATTACAAGCTCAAAAATCAACAATTCAATCAAAAGTGCAAAATGTTATTTCACAAATAAATGTGCAAGAGCAGCAAAAAGCAAATTTGAATTATGAAAAAAAAAGAATTGAAAAACTTCTTAAAGATAAAGCAGTTCCCGAAAAACAACTTGACGATATTAATAATGCAATTGCTTTAATTGATAAACAAATTGAACTTATAAAAACTCTAAACCAAGCAGTTTTCAGCGAACTTGATGGAATGGATTATCAAATAAAACAAGTTCAGGATCAAATTAGAAGAAGCTACCTGATAAATCCAATTAATGGAACTGTACTTGAAAAATATGTAGAACAATCAGAAATGGTTGTACCCGGAAAAGCTATTTATAAAATTGCAAATCTCGATGAAATTATTTTAAGGGCCTATGTTAGTGAGAAACAACTTGCAAACGCAATATTAAATAAAACTGCTTCAGTATTTTTTGATGATGGCAAAGGTGAGTTAAAAGAAGTAAACGGAACTATTTCGTGGATTTCTTCTCAATCAGAGTTTACTCCTAAAATTATTCAGACCAGAGATGAACGTCAAAATTTAGTTTATGCAATTAAAGTAAAAGTTAAAAACGACGGCTCAATAAAAATTGGAATGCCTGGGGAAATGAAATTTGGGAATTAGGATTATCTAAAGTTCATTGTTTTTGTTTTGAAATTTGGTATTTAAAAGTTCATTGTCATTCATAGTCATACAGTTGTCATACATAGTCATACAATTGTTTACCGCCTACTGCCAACAGCCTGCTGTCTATTGCCAACTGTTCACTATTTTATGTTTTTTTATTTGTTATTTGGAGCTTGGTATTTGGAACTTGGTACTTAAAATTTGTGTTTTGAAATTTGATATTTAAAATATGTAGTTGTGAACTTTGTTGAAATAAATAACATATCAAAAAGTTACGGCTCTCACAAAGCACTACTTGAAACTTCTTTTTCGGTAAAAAAAGGAGAACTTTTTGGTGTAATTGGTCCCGATGGAGCCGGCAAAACAACATTATTCAGAATACTAACTACCCTCCTGCTTGCCGACTCTGGCTCTGCAAGAATTTCTGAATATGATATTTTTAAAGACTACAAAAAAATAAGACAGATTGTTGGTTACATGCCCGGAAGATTTTCACTTTATCAGGATTTAACTGTTGAAGAAAATTTGGCTTTTTTTGCAACAATTTTTGGTACTACAATTAAAGAAAACTACGAATTAATTAAAGATATTTACGTTCAGATTGAACCATTTAAAGATCGTCAGGCAGGAAAACTTTCGGGCGGAATGAAGCAAAAGCTTGCTCTTTCCTGTGCTCTTATCCACAAACCCGAAATTCTAATTCTTGACGAACCTACAACCGGTGTTGATGCAGTTTCACGAAAAGAGTTTTGGGATTTGTTACGAAAGTTTAAAAATATGGGAATTACAATTATTGTTTCTACACCATACATGGACGAGGCAAGCCTTTGCGACCGTGTTTCGCTTATGCAGGAAGGAAAAATTATGCAAATAAATACACCTGATAACATTATTAATAACTACAAACCAATACTTTTTGAAATTCATTCCAACAACATGCACGATTTACTTATCAAATTAAGAAAATACCATAATAATTCGAATGTTTTTTTATTTGGACAAACAGTACATTACTCATCAATTAATGAAATTAACAAAGATGATTTGAAAATGTATCTAAAAAATAACGGTCATGCAAATGTCGAAATAAATGTTTGCACACCAACTATCGAAGATTGTTTTTTATGGCTAATGAATCAAAATAATTAATAAATGGATAAAGAAAAAGCCATAACTGTAAAGAATCTGGTAAAGAAATTCGGTAACTTTATTGCAAACGATAATCTCACTTTTGATGTTTATAAAGGTGAGATTTTTGGATTTTTGGGAGCAAATGGTGCAGGAAAAACTACTACTTTAAAAATATTATGTGGATTATCTAAACCAACATCAGGTCAAATAAATGTTGCAGGTTTTAATGTTTATACCGAGACAAATAAAATTAAAAATAACATTGGATACATGAGCCAAAAGTTTTCGCTTTACGAGGACTTAACGGTTTACGAAAACATTCGCTTTTATGGTGGAATTTATGGTTTAAAATTAAAGGATATTAGAAAGCGTGCAGACGAATTGATTCAAAAACTTGGTTTAACAAATGTCAGAAATGAATTATTAAGCAGCATACCTCTTGGCTGGAAGCAAAAACTGGCGTTTTCTGTAGCAATATTTCATCATCCAAAAATTGTATTTCTGGACGAACCAACAGGGGGAGTTGATCCTGTAACCCGTCGCGAATTCTGGGATATGATATACGATGCAGCTAGTGAAGGAATTACAATCATTGTTACAACACACTACATGGATGAAGCAGAATATTGTAATCGTGTTTGCATTATGGTTGATGGAAGAATTGAAGCTATTGACACTCCAGCACAATTAATAAAAACTTACAATGCTGCGAATATGAATGACGTTTTTATACAACTTGCAAGAAAAGCAAAACAACAATAAACTGACACGAATTTCACGAAAAAATCAAAAAAAAATGATAATAATAAACACAAGCAAATTAGTGTCAAGATGAAAAAGTTTATAGGTTTTGTTAAAAAAGAATATTACCACATAATTCGTGACCCACGAACACTTTTCGTGCTTATTGCTATGCCTATTGCTCAAATATTACTTTTTGGTTATGTTATTACAAATGAAATAAAAAATGCTTCCATTGGAATTTTAGACCATTCAAATGACGAAATCACAAAGCAAATTTCAAGTAAAATTCTTTCCTCTGGATATTTTAAATTAGATGCTTCAATTAATTCTGAACAAGAAATTCACGAGGCATTTAGAAAAGGGAAAATTAAAGAGGTAATAGTTTTTGAACCACACTTTAGCGAAAAACTGAAAAAAGAAGGAACTGCAAAAATTCAGATTATTGCCGATGCTTCTGACCCCAATATTGCAAATCTATTAACAAATTATACCGAAGCTATTATTAGAAACTATTCTAATTCAATTACAACTCAAAACACACAAATTTCTTTAATAACTCCTGAAGTTAGAATGTTATATAACTCCGAATTGAAGGGTGCTTATCTGTTTGTACCGGGAATTATTGCAATGCTATTAATGCTCATTTCAGCTTTAATGACATCAATTTCAATAACCCGCGAAAAAGAACTTGGAACAATGGAGGTTTTATTGGCATCACCATTAAATCCGTTTACAGTTATTGCCGGAAAAGTTACACCATATCTTATGCTTTCTTTTATTGATGCTTGTCTTATTTTACTTACGGGTTATTTCGTATTTAATGTGCCAGTAAACGGTAGTATTATTTTGCTTCTGGCAGAATGTTTACTTTTTATATTTATGGCTCTTTCACTTGGGATACTAATTTCAACAGCAACAAAATCTCAACAAGCTGCAATGTTAATTTCACTGGTTGCATTAATGCTTCCTACAATTCTACTTTCAGGATTTATTTTTCCGGTCGAAAACATGCCTTTAATACTTCAATATCTTTGTAAAATTATGCCTCCTAAATATTTCATAAATATTGTTAGAACAATAATGCTTAAAGGAGGAAACTTAAGTACTTTATGGAGCGATACTTTAATATTAGCTGGTATGTCCATCTTTTTTATTCTTGTTAGTGTGCGAAAATATAAAATACGATTAGAATAAAATGCGAATAATATTATTTATAATACAAAAAGAGTTTTTGCAGGTTTTTAGAAATAAAAGCATGCTTCCTGTAATATTTGTTATGCCAATTATACAACTTATTATTCTGGTTAACGCAGCAACTTTTGAAATGAAAAACATTAAACTTTGTATTGTTGATCAAGACTTATCTACATATTCCAGAAATCTTAGCAGTAAATTTGAAGGCTCACCGTACTTTGTTATAGAAAAAAGAACATTTTCTGCAAAAGAAGCTATTAAATATATTGACAGAGGCGTAATTACTGCTGCAATTGTTATTCCTAAAGGTTTTGAAAAAAAAATTGTAAGAAATGAAAAGAATATTAAAATTCAGGTTTTAGTTGATGCAATTAATGGAACAAACGCAGGAGTTTCACAAGCATATATTGTTTCTATACTTCAAGATTACAACAAACAAATTTTGTCAAAATTATTACCTGCTAATTCACCAGGAAATGGCATTGAGACATCCCGAAGATTCTGGTATAATCCCGAATTAAACTATAAAACCTTCATGGTACCTGGCATTTTAGTTTTACTTATAACAATAATCTCATTTATTTTATCGGGAATGAATATAGTTCGCGAAAAAGAAATGGGAACAATTGAACAAATAAATGTTACACCTATAAAAAAATATCAATTCATAGCCGGAAAACTAATTCCATTTTGGATTATTGGGCTATTTGAACTTGCATTCGGACTAACAATAGGAAAACTTTTATTTGATATTCCTTTAGTAGGAAACTTAGGTCTGGTTTTTGGGTTTGCGGCTATTTATTTAATTGTATTGTTAGCACTCGGTCTTTTAGTATCAACCATTGTAAACACACAACAACAAGCAATGTTTATTTCATTTTTCTTTATGGTAGTTTTCATTCTTATGAGCGGTTTATTTACCGGAATTGAAAATATGCCCGAATGGGCACAAATAGCAGATAAAGTAAACCCACTTGCTTATTTTATTGAAGTAATGAGAATGATTTTACTTAAAGGTTCAGGAATTTCAGATATTTTATATCAATTATTTGCTATAATTATTTTTGCAGTAATAATGATTTGGCTTGCTGTATGGAGATATAAAAAAATTTCATAAAAAATTAACCAAGGTTTTTTTATTAATATTAAACCATATTTGTATTTTTGCTAAATTAAATGTTGTAACTATTCAGTATAAGAATTATCACGCAAAGGCGCAAAGAACGCAAAGAAAATAGAAAAAGAAAATATAGAAAACGCTCAAAATGATGAAATACGAAATAGAATTGTTTATATGATTTACAAATTGTTAGTTCGCAAAGAAAAAAATCATTAATGATTTTTTTAAACTCTGCGAGCTTAAAACTTTGCGGGCATTGCGTCTTTGCGTGAATAATATTTGCGGGAAATATGATACGAACTTAACAAAAAATTATAGTAATTTTGACACTGATTATTTACTAAATGTTTAATAATGCTATTTATTTCATTCTTACCTTTTTGTCATTCTTACCTTATTGTCATTCTGAACGATTAGTGAAGAACTTAGCGAAGCAATCTCATGAGCAAAGCGAATAATCTTTATTAAAATACTAAATATAAATATGAAAGTTTTTAAATTCGGTGGTGCTTCAGTCAAAAATGCAGAAGGTGTAAAAAATATTGCAACTATTCTACTGCAACAAAGTGCAAATAATATTGTTGTTGTTGTTTCTGCAATGGGAAAAACTACCAATGTTTTAGAAAAAGTTTTAACAGAATATTTTAACAATAGTAAAAATACTTTAGAAACATTAAATTCAGTAAAACATTTTCATATCGAAATAATAAATAATTTATTCCAAACTGAAATAAAAGATTCTTTAATAAACGAAATATCCGATATTTTTGAAAATATTTCAAAATATATTTATAACAACGATTCCCCTGTTAATTATGATTTTGAGTACGACCAAATAGTTTCGTGGGGCGAAATAATTTCTACAAAAATTGTTTACTCATATTTGTTAGAACAAAATATAAACTCCAAGTGGCTCAATGCAAAAGAACTTATTAAAACTGATAGTAATTATAGAAACGCTAAAGTAAATTGGGAATTAACTTGTAAAAATTGTAACTCACTAATTACAAAATCTTTTAACAAGGTAAATATCATTATTACACAGGGCTTTATTGGCTCCGATACTCAAAATAACACAACAACTCTTGGTAGAGAAGGTTCCGATTTTACTGCTGGAATTATTGCTCATGCAATTGAAGCAACTGATGTAACACTATGGAAAGATGTGCCGGGTTTACTAAATGCCGACCCAAAATGGTTCGACGATACAGTTAAATTAAACAATATTTCGTACCACGAAGCCATTGAGCTTGCATATTACGGTGCCTCTGTTATTCACCCAAAAACTATTCAGCCAATTAAAACTAAAAATATTCCGCTATTTGTTAAATCATTTTTAAATCCTGCCGAAAATGGCTCTGTTATTAATAATAACACTTCCGAAGATTCTAAAATTCCATCTTTTATATTTCGTGTAAATCAAATATTAATTTCAATTTCTACTGATGATTATACTTTTATTGTTGAAGAAAATCTGAGCAAAATATTTGGGTTATTTGCAAAATATAAAATCATCATAAACTTAATGGAAAATTCATCTATAAGTTTTTCTGTAGTAGTTAATTATGATGAAAGAAAAATAAATCCGCTAATTAAACAATTACAAAAACACTATAAGGTTTTATGTAATGTTAACGTAGAATTGGCAACAATTTTAAATTACGACAAAAAAACTATCGAAAGAGTAACAAATAACAAAGAAATTCTTATTTCACAGCAAAGCCGCAAAACTGTGAGATTTGTTATGAAAGACTTACAGGGAAATTAATCAACGATAACGTTTTGCGGCTTGGTGTTCGGGCGGGTTTTATAGCACCGTTCCTGTCATAAGCAACAAAGTTAATTAATTATTTCAATGTTTAATGTCTGCACTGAACCCCGCCTGACACTATGCCTTGCTGTTATGCGTTCGTTTTGCTCGTATGAGTATATTGTTTTCATAAAAATACAATTAACAATGATATTTTTGTATATAAGCTATTCGTTTATATTTCAATGTTTCAGTATGTAAATAATTAACTAAAATTTTCGACTATAAATTTTTCAATAATGTTTTCAATTTTATCAAATTCAGTATATGAAATAAGTAACAAAGGTATTTCTTTTGTTTTTGCATAATCTGCTTTAACCAAATCTCGTCTTATGCTTTTTTCAAAAACAGAATTAGTAGTGTCTCCACCAAAACCAATTTGCTCATAATGTTGTATTCCTTGATATTCGATTAGTCCAACTTTGTCATTGATAAATATCGCAAAATCAAAAGAGAGTTTTCTTCTGTCACGACAATCTTTAAAAAAATATTGAACCTTATATTTTATTTGCCTGTTTTTTAAAAAAGATTCGACTCTGTTTTCTCCTTTGGATATTCTACATCTTGGACATTTCTGAGCAAGTCCAATGTGGTTTTCGGGGCATTGTTCAAAATCACCATGATAAGGACATGTGATTATTACTTTTTCCTTTGTACTAATGTATTCTACTTTATCGTAGTTGTAATTATCTCCATGAATTTTTCTTGCTCTTTTAATAAATTCTTCTGTAGATAATTTAGCTGAGCCACCACATGAGTCGCATCCCTTTTTTTTTAAATGAGATTTTGGCACTTGTTCAAAATCACCATGTACAGGGCATGAGATGATTACTTTTGTAATATTATTAATATATTTTACTTTATCGTAGTTATATCTATTACCATGAATTTCTCTTGCTCTTTTAATAAATTCTTCTGTGGTTGATTTTTTTAACCCACTACATGCAATGCAACCA
>MENF01000057.1 GCA_001769035.1 Bacteroidetes bacterium GWA2_32_17 | reverse complement strand
AATAAGTTCCATCAAAATCGAGTACCTGATAAAATGATTTTTCTACTCCTGTATTATCAGCATCAGTAAAAGTAGCAGTAAAATCGGCAGTTTCCCATGTATTTGGAGTAGAAATGGAAGTAGTAGGGACAACATTGTCTCCATTGCTAAATTTCATTGCATCAAAAGCAATGTATTGAGATGAGGTTCCAGTTGAATCGCCTAAATAAACATAATTGGTTTGTCCGGCATCTAAACTGTAAATTCCAAGCGAAACCCATTGTGCACTATACTGGCTCTGATTAATCACCACATTAGTAATCCCATTTATATGATGAATACGGTATTTTGCACCTACAGCAGTAGAACCAATTCCACCGGGTATATAAGCAAAAATCTCATAATTTCCTGCCGTTGTAAGATTTGGAGTCCATGTAACAAAGCAAATATCAGAATTAACCGATTCGGTTCCGGTGTACCAGTAATGATTGTTATATCCTGCATTCAAATCGCTATAATATCGTTGAACAGAGCCATTTTGACTGTTATTCATATAAAAACCCTGATTGTAAAAAACATCATCAATAATAGTGTCATTATACACAACTTCCGAACCTTCAGCAGTTACTGTCCAATATACAGTATTAAGATTTTGATATCCATTGTTATATCCGGGCCAATCGTAGTAGGAATCTTGTCCGTACCAATTAGGCCAGGAGCCACTATTTTTATTACCATAAGGGTCATTAAAAATTATTGTATGCTGACCGTTGACGTATCCAATGGCTAAAGTTAAATGTCCGGCAGCGCTCAGTTCATTACAAACAGGAAATGGATATCCGTTATTAATTTCGGTTAATGCTTTAGTATAATTATCGGCATCTTCCTGAACAGAAGTTAAATAATGGTTAGCAATGTATTGCCTCATACGGGAGTGAGGCGAGTAGGAACCGGTCCACATATAACCGTAACCACCCCAGGCATCTTCGCCGCCCCCTGTTGAAGAAACATCCTGGTAATAATATTCATTTAAATGATATTTATCGGCTACATAAGCTCCGTATTCGCTTATATGATTGCCAACTCCATTGCTTGTAACAATTGGCCATTTAGGAATTTTATTGTAATATGCAATTGCCATAATAGCAGTAGTAGGAGCACAAGAACCATAACCATAGTGCCATTCGGGAGTATCATATACCTGATTTACATAAGGCACCGTACCTGGTACGCGGGTTTCGGCTTTAATTAATTTTTCAATTCCATAATGACTTATGTTTAAAGGACTTTCAGCTTTAAAAATAAGATTAGCATAAAAAGTTCCGTTAATCGTTGATAATAAGGCATTTACAGTTTTTTTATTTAAACTCTGATAAATTATTTTATTGCCCGAAGGGACAGCAGCTATTTCAAAATCGTCATGACTGTTAGTAATATTATTTATTTCGGAACCATCATATTTAGCTTTATAAATATCGGAACCGGTGAATTGTAAATTATTTGTTTCAATTTTAGTAAAAACAATACATTGCGAGTCGAAAGTCCATGATGGATATTGTCCTTCGGAAATAAAAGTGGTAGTTTTATTTTGTAAATCATACACATAAATTTCACCTGAAATAGAAGAATACATTAATTTAGAACCATCAGGCGACCATTGTGGATAAGCATTTCCTTTTTCACCGGAAGTTAATTTAGAACCCTGATTGTTCGACAAATTCAATAAAAATAATTGGTCGTAATTGTCATTATAAATTACGAAGTTTCCGTCAGGCGATATAGGAGCAATATTAACGTATTGACCAAACGAATAATTTTTTGAGTTATTACCTTCTTTAATAATTAGTTCGTTGCCAATTGTAAAAGATGTTTTTCCGTTTTGACTAAAACTTACTTGTCCGCACAAATTAACCGGGGAGTGTAATAATGTAACTTGTTTTGTTTGAATATTTAATAAAGCGGGCGATTGTTTTCCATCGGCTTGAATATATTTAAAGCCAATACTTTTTTTATCGGGTGATAATGTCATATATCTTCCGCAGCCTGGTGAACTGAATAAAATTTCATAAGTGCCGTTTTGAAAAAGATAGATGTTGGAAGCATAATTATCAGTAGCTATAATTCCTAAAGGGGTTTCCATAAAATTTATAAAATACCCTTCTGTTTCAGCTTTGTAAGCATCAAAAGACGTTTTGTCCTGAGCTAAAACTGAACATTGCCATATAAAAATAAACAATGCCAAAGTAGCTATTTTAAGTGTCATATATTTAACGTTTCGGGTGCATGAGCAGGTGCGGTTTTAGAATTCCGTTTCTGTCAAGCCACCACATAACTCCTCAAAATTACAAATGTTTCATTTAAAATCAATATAGCACTTGATTATGACCCCTGTTACCAGCCGTTTTTTATTTTTTGAAGTCTGTGTCTTTCCACATTTCACCGTTTATAATATCTTGCATTTCATCAAATTTAGCTTTATCATTTGCATAGTCAGGGTCATTAGAATCAAGTAATTCATAACAAATATTAAGATAAGATTGAGCCTTTTTAAATTTATTAATTTCAATATGTATTTCTGTTAGAAAACCAAGAATATATAAAGGACAACCGCCTCCTTTAGCGAATTGTGATTGCGTGTAAGCTATACGTGCATCAACAATAGCGGAATATGGTAAGTTTTTCTTTGCTTCATAAATAGCACGTTCAAAAAGCAGTCTAGTTTGCTCCAGATTTATCTCACCATATTTACCTTGCATTTGCTCAAAGAATGTTATAAAGTCTTCTTCAATATTAACATTTGTAATAATTGAATGCAAAGGTGGATGCTCAAAAGCAATTTCATCTACCTTGTTTTTAATTTGCTCACCAATAATATTGAGGTCATCTGAAAATTTCATGTTTAATACTTCATCATTAACACGTTCTTGCATAACTTGTTGAAGCAGTATTCCTTCTTTTGCTTTTTCTGGCTTATTACAAGTTGCATTATGAAAAACATACAATGTAACAAAGAATTGCCATATTTGTCTTTCAGATGCACCACTCTTACAGTAAAAATCATAGAAACTTAAGGGTGATAATGAAGTTTCTCTATTAGACTTGTTATCGATTTGTAAAGTTGAAAGTAGATTATCTGTTTTTTCAATATTTTCGGGACCGAATATTGATGTAAAATAATTTTGTTGATTCCAAAATTTAGACATATCATTTTCATTAAACAATGAAACCCGCACCAATCTTCTAATTTCCCTTGGATTTATTTCATATTGTTTTCTATAATTTGCTTTAATCCAAGCAACGCTATACAGTTCTTTAACTAATGGTTCGCGATTTTTAAGTCGAATGAAAAGGCATTTTTTCATTTCTTCAAAAAGTATCTCTATAATTGTCGTGTCAAGAAATTTTTTATTTGCATTTTCAAAGAATTTAGTTTGGATTTTATCACTTTTATAACAATCATGTCTTCCGATTTTTTTAACAAATATTTCTGCTTCGGAATATGATAATTCTCCAATTAACATGGCAGTTACATGCAATTGTTCCCTGAATACGAAAATACCACAAGTAATTTCAAGAATTGGTTTTAATGAAGGATGAAAATAATCAAGTTGTTCCTCACCATTTCTTCGTCTAATAAATTGTTTCATTAAATATGCAGGATAGTAGGGCTCAGAATCGTCATCTGAGTTATCCCAAAAAAGAATTTTGTCATAAATGCCATTAATTACTATTATGTCTTCATAAGTTAAATCGTTTATCTGTTTATAGTATTGCAATGGGTGAGTCAGTTCATACTTGCCATTACTGTCTTTTACTGTTATTCCTGAAATGTAATCAAGGTCGCCTTTTTTGAATAAATCCAATGTTTTTGGATTGTCAAATGAAAATTCAATTTGTTTCATAAATATTTATAATATTATACCATATATTCGATACTATCTTTAATTTCTACAACTATATCGCCAAAAAGTTTGACATATATTTCGGGTGTTTCTGTGTGAACCGGAATAATTTTCTTGGGCTTGGAATACTTTATAAAATCATTAATCGTATTAGTGTCCGCATGTCCGCTTGTATGTATGCTTTCTATTGCACAATTATTTTTCTTGAAAAAATTCAAGAAGGTTTCTACTTTCTCATCCGTTTTATATCCTTCCCATTTTGAATAAATGACACTTGATTCTGAATAGTTCATCCTCTTTTCAATATCACTCAACATATTTTCACGAACCAAAACGCATAAATCAGTTCGTTGTTTTAATTCAGATTTTTCTAATTTGTATTTCGCAAATTTATTGGCTAAACTGTTTTTGTTTTCTTCTTTAAAAAGATGCTGCGTAAGCCAATACGGATAAAACACTTTTACATCTTTAAATGTTTTTGTATTGGGAATTGAATCTGGCATTTGAGCTAAAATATTAGCAGTAAAAATATCAACAAGAAACAAACGTTTGGTATGTTTAGCTGCTTTATAAATTTCAACCAAGCGATCAATATTGGCAGATGATTGAAGTACAAAAACATTGCCCTTTGTTTGTTGCATAAATTCTTCCGCCCTTTTTCCTAAATGAATTTCAGTTTCTGCAATGTAGTTCTCTTTATAAAGGTTTGTGCCTTCTATTAATAAAACATTTGCATTATGAGTTTTAGGGTTTTTATAAAACCATTCGGTTAGTTTGCCTTTTGCGCCATGTCTGCGGAAATCGCCGGTATAAAGTACCTTTTTGTCATTACTCTCTATCATAAAAGCATACGAATCGAAGGCAGAGTGGTCAATCAAAAACGGAGTAATTTCAATGTCTTTAATATTGAATGATTTTTCATGCTCAAGATATTTGTATGGTTTTATTTTTTCCCCTTTACTCGTGAAATCACAAATTGTATTATGTACATCGGCTGATGTTTTTCCAATAAAAAGCGGAATGTCTTCTCTGGTTGAATCAATTAAACCAATGTGGTCGCCATGATTATGAGATATAATAATGCCATCAATTTTTCTGTCGGTAGTTTTAGAATTGACAAATAAATCATCCACAATTAATAATTTCTTTTCTCTTTCAGGTTGAAATTTATCAGGCAATTCCTCACCCACATCAAAAATGATACGGGCTTGTTCTGTATAAACCTCTATACACGAACCTCCAACTTGATTAGTTCCGCGATGAATGATTATTACCATGAGAGTTCCTTATTAATTGAATTGTACTGATATTCTAACTTGTCAACCGAAATGTTTCCAATATTTTCAAGTCCTGTATTAATAAGCTTGATAACATCGTTGCCAATGAGAGGATGTAATTTATCTTTATCTACCAAGAAATATCCTTTTAGTTTATTAATTGTTTTTATTTTGCTGTATAATTTTGGAAAATCTCTGTATTTTATATCTCTTGCCTTTTCAGGATATTTAATTGTTCCTTTTATAAAAACTTTATTCATAATACCTAAATAAAAAAGCAATTCAGATATAATTCCTACTTTCTTATTTTGGTATTTGAGTTCAAAAATAGAAAGTTCATCGCCATTACTTCCCCAAATGTCAATGGCGCTTTTTTGTCCAGTAAACAACCTTGTGTTTTCGCTTTTTAAGCCTGTAAAAATGCCCACAGGCAGTTGTTGGTTCAATTCACTTAGTAGTAATTTATCTTTTAACAGAAACTTATATTCATTTACAAATAAACTTTCAATAATGTCTTCTTTTTTACTTTCTGAAATAGAATGTCGTTTTATATCGTTTGGATAATTTATTATTAACTTATTTTTAAGAATATTTTCAAAATCGCTAATATTTTTTTTCTTTCCTTCTGAATATGAAAACCAAGGATACATTTTTGAGAATTGTAGAACTCTAAACAAAAATCTATTATAATGCAATTCCCTATTTTTGTCCTTCTTAATTTCCTTCTCACTGTACTTTTCTATGTCTTTTTTAAAGTATGGTTGTTCCCAATGTAATTCTACTTTTTCTATTTCAGGGAACCAACTTTTTAGACAAATTATCCAACCTTCAAAGGCTGATTTATCCTCTTGCATATTTCCGCTAACATCTTTTAAATTAACCTTTAAAACATTTTCAACTATTGAAAATATTATGCTACTCGGCAAGTTAATACTTTTGATCTTTGTTATCTGTTTAAGCTCTTTAATAATTTCTTTGTTTTCCATAATTGCAGTTTCTGATGCGATTATATGTGTATACTCTGTCGTTTTAAAATGGATGGTAACTTACTTATGGATTCATATTTTATGATTATGTTTACAAAACGTTGTTATACATATTCAGGGTTACCTGTTTTTTTTCGCTCGTGTAATACAATTGTCATTCAGTTGTAATTAACCCCAATGGCGCAAGTTTTTAACTTCTGCCTGATTAGTTACAAACCATTAAATATAATATCTTAAAAAATCCGGGCATATATCATAATCATTTGGCCAGTATATACCTCCGAAATCGTCAATTTTTACTTGCTTAAAATAATCAGGATTTTTAAGCGGTTTTGTAATTTCTTTATCCATCAAAACCGTCATATCAATAGTTTTTGAAAAACCATCACTAAAAGTAATTTTTAATAAAAAGTTGTTCAATACTTCAATATTAATAACACTTACGGGGTTAAAATCTTTTGTCATATTTATTTTAATGGTTCAATCTTTTTTAATGGTTTTCCTTGCTGAGCTAATTCCCAATTTTCCATGATTTCATTCAAGTGTAACGACAACCATTCAAAAACCATAGCTTTTGCTCTTGCAGGAAAGTCACCTTTTACTTCAAGCGTTTTTATAGATATCTGCATTTTATTCCCCTGGTATTCCGCATGTAAATGAGGCGGGTTATGCTCCTCCCAATACATCTGAATTATAATTCCGTAAAATCTTGCTATAATCGGCATACCTCTATTTTTAATTGAAATTCAAAGTCAAAAATACGAAATCTTTCTTATAATTTTTCAAATATTTTTTTCTTTTTCTTAAGCCGGTAAAAACTATTCCTTTTGTCTTTCATTTATCTTACAAGGTATTTCTTTATTAAATATTATTTATACCTTAATGGTGTTGAATTATCTTCGCATCATACTTACACAATGAGTGGAACCGTTAGTTTCTTTTAATTGAATAATATAAATACCTGATTTTAAATTCGATAATCCTTTTAAATTATGTTCAGAAACCCGATTAACATTTTCCGATAAAATAATTCTACCTGTTACATCAGTTAACGAGACAGTACCTGAAAACAGGTGAACAAAAACAATATTTATGTTTTCTGTAAATGGATTAGGGTAAATATTTACAAAAGACTTATTATTGTTATCAAGAATGTTAGTTGCCAAAACCACAAAGCCATCTGAACTTGATATATTTGACCATAATCCTGCTCCATTTTTAGACTTTACTGAAAAATAATAAATTGAACCATTATTTAAACTTAATCCACTCACAGTTAAGTTGGTATTTGCTCCA
>MENF01000056.1 GCA_001769035.1 Bacteroidetes bacterium GWA2_32_17 | reverse complement strand
CTTCAGCACATCAAAATAAAATTATCCCAAAAAAAGCTATAAATTATTTAATTTCAGCATTATGAAAAAATTATTTCTTTTAACAATTATTTCATTATTTGTTGTAAGTTATGTTAATGCACAATGGCAACAAACTAATGGTCCTTATGGTGGAGACATAAGATGTATTGCTATAAATGGGAGTAATATTTTTGCAGGTACTAATAACGGTGTATTTTTATCGACCAACAATGGAAGCAATTGGGCTGCTGTGAATACAGGAATATCAGCAAATACTATTGTCAATGCATTAGTAATAAGTGGGAACAATATTTTTGCAGGGACTTATGGTGGTGTGTATTTTTCTTCAAATAATGGAAACAGTTGGTCTATGGTAAATAATGGGTTACCTGCATATTCTGCTGTCAATGCATTAGCCATAAGCGGAAACAGTATTTTTGCAGGGACTAGTAATGGTGTGTTTTTGTCTTCAAACAATGGAAATAGTTGGACTGTGGTAGATTCAGGATTAACAAATACTATTATCTATTCTATAGCTATTAGTGAAAACAACATTTTTGCAGGAGCTAATAATGGCGTATTTTTGTCTTCAAACAATGGAAATAGTTGGACTGTGGTAGATTCAGGATTAACAAATACTATTGTCTATTCTATAGCTATTAGTGGAAACAACATTTTTGCAGGAACTTGGGGTGGAGGCATATTTTTGTCTTCGAACAACGGGCAGCTTTGGTCTGCAGTGAATACTGGTTTAACAAGTGAATATGTCTATTCATTAGCTATAAGTGGAAACAATATTTTTGCAGGAACTGGTGGTATATGGGGAGGGAATGATAGTGGTGGTGTGTTTTTGTCGTTAAACAATGGAAGCAATTGGTTTGCAACAGGTTTAGCAGGTAATGATGTTTTATCAATAGCCACAAACGGAACATCTAACATTTTTGCTGGAACTTATAATGGTGGCGTATTTTTGTCCTTAGACAATGGAAACAATTGGTCTAATTTTAATACAGGTATAACAAATACTCATGTTTTTTCATTAACTATTAGTGGGAGTAATATTTTTGCAGGGACTATTGGAAGTGGCGCATTTTTGTCATCAAACAATGGGAACAATTGGGTTGAAGTGAATAATGGTTTAACAAGTAATAATGTTTATACATTCGCTATAAGAGATACTTCCAGCATTTTTGCAGGGATTTATGGTGGCGTATTTTTGTCATCAAACAATGGAAGTAATTGGTCTGCAGTTAATACAGGCTTACCAGCAAATACTATTGTTAAAGCATTAGTTATAAGCGATAGCAACATTTTTGCAGGAACTAATAGTGGCATGTTTTTGTCTTCAAACAATGGAAGCAATTGGACTGCGATTAATACAGGTTTACCAGCAAATACAATTGTCAATGCAATAGTCATAAGCGGAGATAATATTTTTGCAGGTACTTGGAATGGAGTGTTTATGTCTTCAAACAATGGAAATAGTTGGAATGCAGTGATTACAGGTTTAACTGATACTATTGTTAGAACATTAACCATAAGTGGAAGCAATATTTTTGCAAGTACTCTTAATGGTGGCTTATTTTTATCAACTAACAATGGAAACAGTTGGGCAGCGATAAATAATGGGTTTCAAATAAGTACTGATGTCAATTCATTAGTCATAAACGGAAACAACATTTTTGCTGGAACTAATTATGGTGTGTTTTTGTCAACAAACAATGGAAACAGTTGGTCTGAAGTAAATACAGGATTGCCGATAATTACTACAGTCAATGCATTAGTCATAAGCGGGAGTAACATTTTTGCAGGGACACAGAATGGTGGAGTTTGGAAGCGAGCATTATCCGAAATGGGAATTGAAGAAACAAAAAATGATGAAAGCAACATTACTATTTATCCAAATCCCACAAAAGGAAAATTTACTATATCTCAAACTAAAAATTTAAAATCAATTACTGTACTCAATATCATGGGAGAAGTAATTTATTACTCAATTCCTAACAATTACCAAACAATTACTGAAATTGACCTTTCTTATGTTTCAAAAGGAATTTACTTTGTAAAAGTTGAAAACGGAAATGAATCTCATTTAAAGAAAATAGTTATACAGTGACATTTAACTTATAGTTTCAACAGTTATATAAATTATTTTCTCCTACTCATTATTATTATTCTAATTTTGTATCTTGCAAAAGTCAAAATAATCACTTTATGAAAAAGTTTTTCAAAGGTTTACTTATTATTATCCTGATTGCTATTATTGGAATAGGGAGTTTTTTTGCTTACATTTATTTTAAAAACATAAACAACCGCGACCCATACACCCTTATTCCCGATGATGCAATTTTTGTAATAGAAACAAGCAACTTAAACGATGGCTGGAATGCAATTAGCCAAAGTAAAATGTGGAATCATTTAAAGCAAAATCCATATTTTGCAGATATTAATGAAAGTGCTTCTTCACTCGACTCGCTTATGAAGTACAACGAAACAATGGAATTGCTTTTAAGCGACCGCCAGTTGGTAGTTTCGGCACATACTATTTCGGTAAACGATTATGACTTTTTATTTGTTGTTGATGTTCAAAAAGCCGGTCAGGCCTCATTTTTACTTGAAGGATTAAATATTTTTTCGGGATATTCAATTTCTAAAAGAGATTATAAAGGAGTTGAGATTATTGACATGCTCGACACAAAAACAAAGGAAACATTAAGTTTTTCATTTATAGATAACTTATTAGTAGGAAGCTACACATCAACACTTTTAGAAAAAGCTATTGACCAGAAAGATTCAAATTACTGGCTCAATAACAAAAGGTTCCAACTCGCTAAAAAAGAAACAAAATCGTCGCTTTTTAACTTTTATATAAACTATAACATTATTCCCGATTATTTAAAATGTTACATGGATGAGAGTAGCGATTTAGTTAATGCACTTTCACAAACCATGGCTTACACATCATTAAAATGCGATTTAGAAAACGATAGATTAAGCATGATTGGCTACTCAAATTTATACGATAGCGTACCCTCCTACTTTAACGCACTTTTGCAAGTTAAACCAGGTAAAATGTCGTCTTACGAAATTGTACCCGATAATGCAGCACTCTATATGCCAATGTGTTTCAACGATTTTAATGATTTTTTTGAGAAACTTAAAGAATATTATAAATCGTCGGATACTACTAAATATGAAGACTACAATCACAATATCGAAAAGCTTGAGAAATTTTTAAAAGTAAATTTAAAAGACGATTTTTTTAGCTGGATTGGAAGCGAAATATCTTTTGTAAAACTTCAACCCGAAGCTAACGCCCGCGAAGAAGATGTTGTTGTTATAATAAAAGCTAATGATATTGAAAAAGCAAAAACCGGACTTGCACATTTATTGCGTCAAATAAAAAGACGTACACCAGTAAAATTTCAAGAAACAGAGTATCAAGGCTACCCAATAAATTATTTAAGTGTGAAAGGATTTTTTAAAATGTTTCTTGGAAAAATGTTTGGTAAACTTGAAAAACCTTACTTTACTTATATTGGCGATTACGTAGTATTTTCAAATTCCGACAGTCAATTAATAGATATTATTGATGATTTTACAAATGAAAAAACTCTTTCTAAAAACGAAGCGTTTATGAGCTTCAAAAAAGATTTTGACGATGAGGCAAATGTTACAGCTTTTATTCAAACACCAAAAATATATAAACACATGTATTTTTATGGAAACGATTCGTTAAAAACAAGTTTAAAAAACAATAAAGACCTTATTGTGAGCTTTGTTAGAATTGGATTTCAATTAGTTTCAGATGGCAAAATGTTTAAAACATTGCTAATTACAGATCACGACACTAATGCATTAATGGACGAAACATTAGAAAAAATTGAAAATTCGGCCGAAGAACTTTTCTTTAAAGATTTCGACAGTTTAGATTTTAAATTAGATTTAACCGGTGTGCCAACATCAGATAACGCACCTGTAACATTATACTATAATGACAAACAAATTATGTCCGAAGGAAATGTAATTGATGGCAAACCACATGGTGTATGGAAAAATTACTATTTCTCCGGGAATTTGCAAAGTATTATAAAATATGAAGAAAGTTTTGTAAGTGGACATTGCATTTTTTATTACGACAATCCCGAACTAAATATAAAATCAGATATGAATTTTGTGCAAGATATAATGCAGGGCGATTACAAAGAATATTACGAAAATGGAAAGCCAAAAGCAATACTTAAAATAAAAGATTATTTGCCAAACGGCGATGCCGAATTTTATTACGACAGCGGAACAATAAAAGTTAAGGGTCAGTATTATAACGGATTAAAAGATGGAAAATGGAAATTTTTTAGCGAAACCGGACAAGAAATAGCAAAAAAGAAATTTAATGAAGGTATAGAAAAAGAATAGTTTTAAATAGTGTTTGTCCATAATGTCCGATTTCTACGTTATTCTCGTTTTTAAAATCAGTCATTTACATCAGTAAACTCCTGAATTTTAAAAACTTCGAATGCCTTGAACTCGAACATTCTGATTCAAACACTGACTTTGTGGGCAAAATAAATAGTGTCTGAATGAAAACACATACCTTTGATTTTATTTAGTTCAATGGCTAATAGTTTTATTGTTAAATTGTTGTTGAATAACAATTTAACAATTAAGCAATTTAACAATCGCTATTAAATATAATTTTTAAGTTTTTTCTTGCAAACACTAAATAAAATTTATTTACCTTCGTGCAAAATTTTAAAATCAATTATTTTATGAGAAAATCATTAATTTATGTTTCATTTATTGTTGCTTCGATTGTATTAGCATCGTGTGGCGATAAAAAAGACAATAAGGAAGTAGTACTTTCTAATAACCGCGATTCGTTAAGTTATGCTTTTGGTGTAAATGTTGGTTCAAGTATGAAAAAAGAAGGAATTGATACTTTAATAAATTCCGATTTTTTTACTCAAGGATTTATAGCAGTTATGACAAACAATAACCCAACTCTTACAAGCGAACAAGCAATAGCTGTACTAAATGCTTACTTCACAAAATTACAAAACAAAGAATTTGAAAAAAATAAAGGTGAAGGTGAAAAGTTTTTAGCCGAAAACGCTCAAAAAGAAGGCGTTAAAACACTTCCAAGTGGATTACAATACAAAGTTATAAAAGAAGGAACAGGTGCTAAACCAAAAGCCGAAAGTACTGTTACAACAAATTACACTGGTAAATTTTTAGACGGCAAAGTTTTTGACAGTTCTGAAGGTAAAACTCCTGCTGAATTTCCATTAAATCAGGTTATTCCCGGCTGGACAGAAGGAATTCAACTTATGTCGGTAGGTGCAAAATATGAATTTTATATACCTTATAATTTAGCTTATGGCGAAAGAGGAAACCCACAAGGCGGAATTGCACCATTCTCAACTTTAGTTTTTGAAGTAGAGTTACTTGGAATAAAATAACATTTAACACATTAACAAAAAACCTCACAAAATAATTTGTGAGGTTTTTTTTTAAGTCTATAATTTATGTTTTTACTATGTTTGCAATAAATTTCAAAATATGTTTATTGATACGCACACACATATTTATTCTGAACAATTTGATATTGACAGAAATGAAGCAATAAAACGTGCTATATCAAAAAACATCAAGATTATGCTTTTGCCTGCAATAGATAAAGGTTATTCGGAGAAATTAATTAATTGCACAAAATCATTTCCCAAAAATTGTTTACCTATGCTCGGATTGCACCCAACATCTGTTAAAGAAAACTATAAAGAAGAAATTGATTTTATTAAATCCGAAATAACAAATTACAATTATATTGCAATTGGTGAAACAGGTTTGGATTATTATTGGTCTCAAACTTTCGTAAAAGAACAAGAAATTGTTTTACGTGAGCAAATTGAATTAGCTATAAATTACAATTTGCCAATTGTTTTACATTCCCGTAATTCTTTAAACGAAATTTTTGACATTCTGAAAGATTATAGAAATAACAGACTTAATGGTGTTTTTCATTGTTTTCCGGGAAACACTTTTGATGCCGAAAAAGTTATTGAACTTGGTTTTTTTCTTGGAATTGGCGGTGTAGTAACCTACAAAAATTCGATTATGGCAGAAGTTGTAAAAAATATTTCATTAGAATATTTTATATTAGAAACCGACTCTCCATATTTAAGTCCTGTACCATACCGAGGAAAAAGAAACGAAAGTGCAAATATTAAAATTATTGCAGAAAAAATTTCCGAAATAAAACAAATTTCAATAAGTAAAGTCGAAGAAATAACAACGTGTAATACAATAAAACTTTTTAACTTAAAAAATGTATAGTAATAAAGGAGCAATACTAATAATATATACAGGTGGTACAATTGGTATGATAAAAGACCACAAAACCAATACTTTAAAACCTTTCGATTTTTCGGAAATAGAAAAGAAAGTACCCGAAATAAAAGGATTTGGATATAATATAGCGTCTGTTTCACTATACCCGCTTGTTGATTCTTCGAATATAAATATTAAATCGTGGATTAAAATTGCAAAAATAATTGAGCTTAATTATAGCAAATACGATGGCTTTGTTGTACTTCACGGAACAGATACAATGGCTTATTCGGCATCGGCTTTGAGTTTTATGCTCGAAAATTTAGAAAAACCTGTAATTTTTACTGGCTCACAGTTGCCAATTGGGACTCTGAGAACCGATGGCAAAGAAAATTTAATTACTGCAATTGAAATTGCAGCAGCTAAATTAAATGGAACATCAATAGTACCTGAAGTTTGTATTTATTTTGAAAATAAGCTTTATAGAGGAAACAGAACAACAAAACAAAGTTCAAAACATTTTAATGCTTTTATTTCCGACAACTACCCACCCCTTGCTTTAGCTGGAATAAATATAGATTACAATTTTAGTGCAATATTTTACCCATCAAAAAAAAACAAGTTAAAAGTTAACACTGTTTTTAATGATAATGTTTTGATTATAAAACTATTTCCAGGTTTTACCGAAAATTATTTTTCAAAAATTTTACAGTTACCAAAATTAAAAGGAATTATTTTAGAAACTTTTGGCTCTGGAAATGCTCCAACTATAAAATGGTTTATAAAAATTCTTGAAAAAGCAATTGACAATGAAATTATTGTGTTAAATATAACTCAATGTGATACAGGCGGAACCGATATGGGTAAATACGAGACTAGCCGAGAATTGCTAAACATTGGAGTAACAAATGGTGCCGATATGACTACCGAAGCTGCGTTAACAAAACTAATGTATTTAATAGGTAAAGAGCTACCATACAGCGAATTAAAAAATGAGTTGCAACACTCTATACGAGGCGAAATGAGTTAAATATTATAAAAATAATAGGGTTAAAATTATTTTGATGTGCTAGAAATATTTTCAGACCT